>CBFGNE010000609.1:0-3264 GCA_965649995.1 uncultured Mucilaginibacter sp. | reverse complement strand
ACAATTTTCCCTTTCAAATCTTCTGCAGGTATAAGGGTTCCGTTTACATCAGTTGAATTAAGGAATATAAAACGATTGCCCCGTTTAAAGAATAAAGTAGACTTAGGCAGCGAAGCAATCGACGGCCTTTCCAGGCTGTCCCGCAGGCTCAGGACAAATTCGGTACTGTCGCTATCTGCATGTACTGGTATTAGTTTGTATTTGCCGGTAGCAATCATTTTGCTCCAATTGGCATACGGGTACTTAATGCCCGATGCGGTTGTAACAACTGTTTTTTGGTTAAAGCCGTACTCTTCAACAGGCTTAGTAAGCGTTGTTTGCGCACCGGCAACTAAATAGGTTATCGAAAAAAAGAGCTGCAAAAATATCGTTCGTTTTGTAAATAATATCATATCTTTTCCTCACTAATTTTTGGAGATATTTATCGGCGGGATGAGTCCGTTTAATTTCCGGCTTTTATATCTTCAATTGTTTTTTTTATCCAGTAACCGGTATGGTCAGACCCTACCGAGTTAAACTTAATAACACCGCTTTTATCAAGCACGATGTTTGTAGGGTAAAGATCTACCTGGTAGTTGTTGCTATAGTAGTTCCCGTCGCTTATTTGTTGATATCCAAAAGAGGTTGTTTTTAAAAAATCCTTAACCTTCCATTTCGCGTCGAGCGATATTGCTATAAACACAACATCGCTATCGGCAGCATAAGAAGTGGCCAACTGATCAAGCTCGGGCATTTCGTCGCGGCAGGCAGGGCATTTAATAAACCAAAAGTTAAGTACAACTATTTTTCCTTGCAGCATTTTTAGGTCTATTTTATTGCCGTTGATATCCCTCGCTTTAAAGGGTTCCATTTTTAAGCCATTATGAAACGATGTACTTTGTTGCGGCAAGCGGTAATTAACGGAAGCAGCCGGGCCGTTATCTAATTTACCGGCCGGAATTGCATCCGGTTCTGTAGCCACTTGCTTTCTTAGCGAAAGGTTTCTCAACCTATCTGCTTCTGTTAGCTTATAAAGTGTTAATACCGGTTTATCAGTGCCGCGCTGGTAACTTTTAATGCCATAATTACCCGATGTCAATAAAGAGTGCCAATCTTTATAAGCCAGTTCGGTACCAGAAGAATCCCTCACTACCGTATTTAGATCAGATAGCATGGCCAGGGTGGAGTTAGCAGCCTGGGCACTTGTGTTAGGCGATTGTGCGTTGCTTTTGTAAAAAACAGTTAATACAGCCAGTACCAGCAGTAAAAAATACCTCATCATATTACTCTTTGGTTAATCTTTAAAAGTAACATTTCTTTTTTGCAGTACAAGAAAACAGGCTTGTGTATTTAAATAAAATGAAGTGTAACAATCAGAACTATACGATAGTCAAATACAAACGAGTCCCTTAAATTTATGCCATGCCGGTAAAAACTACCTACAGAGAAAATATAGCTATTGCATTACAATCTATCGCCGGTAACAGGCTGCGCACCTCGCTTACTGCATTAATTATTGCCATTGGTATAATGGCGTTGGTAGGTATATTAACTGCTATTGAAGGTATTAAGCAATTCACCAACGATGCATTTGCCGGGCTTGGAGCAAACTCATTCACTATACAAAACCGCGGTTCGGGTATTAATTTTGGTAATGGCGGGCACCGTAAAATGTACCCGGCCATCAGTTACCAGGAGGCCGAGCGTTTCCAAAAAACGTTTAAACTACCGGTGCGTATCAGTATCAATTTTACCGTATCGGGCACAGCCATCGCAAAATACGAAAGCATCAAAACAAACCCCAACATACAGGTTATAGGCTGTAACGAAAATTACCTGGCCATAAAAGGGCACAAAATATCCTACGGGCGTAATTTTTCAATTTCGGAAGTTGAACACGGTGCCAACGTGGTGATCATTGGCGACGAGCTAAAGGTTAAGCTTTTTAAAAATACCGACCCGATAAACAAATCTATTTTGTTAGGATCGAGCAAGTTTAGGGTCATCGGTGTAATTGCCCCAAAGGGAGCTAATGCTTTTGGTGGCGATAAGTTTTGTTTGATCCCCGTGGTTAAAGCAAGGCAGTTGGCTGCAACTTCAAAACCTTCTTTCGCTATCGTAGTTAATGTGGCTTCCCCGGAAGCACTGGACGCCACCATCGGCGAAGCAACATCGCTTTTCAGGAACGTACGCAGCCTGCATTTGGGCCAGGATGATAACTTTGAAATATTCCGTGCCGACTCTATACAGGCAGAACTTACCAGCAACCTCAACGGCGTAACCGCTGCGGGTTTCGCCGTGGGTATTATTACGTTAATAGGCGCTGCTATTGGGCTGATGAATATTATGCTGGTGTCGGTTACCGAACGTACCCGCGAGATCGGGCTGCGTAAAGCAATCGGGGCCACGCCATCGGTTATACGTAAGCAATTTCTAATAGAGGCTATTGTAATATGCCTGATAGGGGGGCTTGGCGGTATTATACTGGGTATGGCTGCCGGTAACCTTATAGCGGTACAAATAAGCGGCACTTTTGTAGTGCCATGGTTCTGGCTGTTCTGGGCAATTGTGCTGTGTACAGGCATAGGGCTTTCATCAGGGTTTTACCCCGCAAAAAAAGCCGCCAAGCTGGACCCGGTGGAAGCGCTGAGATACGAATAGCGTTAAGAAACAAGGAATCGAGAATCGAGAATTCAAGAATCAAGAGACAAGAAAATAAGGAGAAGGGGAGTAAGCATGCGCTTATTCCCCTTCTTCTTATGTATAAATCGGAGTATTCCCGAGCCTCTTATTTTCCAGTCTCGTATCTCGATTCTTGACTCTTGATTCCTGACTTCTTGATTCTGAAGTTAAAGCAGCATCTTATTCTTCAGCGGGTAATCTTTTAATAATTTTTCCAGGTAGGGTGTGGTAAGGGCATCTTCAAATGCAGCGGCATGGCGTGGGTGGTGCATATCGCTCGATATAAAATCAACTATCTGGTGGTCTACCATACTCTCTGCCATTTTTTGGGTTGGCTTGCCATAGTAGCCGGTTAAGGATATAGTATTTATTTGCAGGCTGCAGCCCCAGCTGCGTATCATCATCATCCTGTCGATATCCATATAAGCGTAACGCTCGGGGTGGGCCAAAATAGGCTTGTAGCCGGCATCGCGCATTTTCTGGATCGTCTGTATCACGTTAGGTGGCTCGTTGATGAACGAAAGCTCGAAGAGTACATAATTATCTTCGCCCATGGTCATCAGGCTGCGCTCTTCTATCCGTTTTTCAAATGTTTCGTCAAAG
>CBFGNE010000608.1:0-3274 GCA_965649995.1 uncultured Mucilaginibacter sp. | reverse complement strand
ATAAGGATGGTAATTTTTATACCGAGAACCTCCGCGCAGCAAAAGCCCAGGATAACTTTATTTTGAGCGGGGATGGCGTGGAAGTATTCGAGCCTCATTTTACCTTCCATGGCTTCCAGTTTATTAAGGTAGAAGGTTATAATGCCGACCTGAATCCGGATGATTTTACAGCCGTTACCCTGTATTCGGATATGAACCCTACCGGCTCATTCAGTTCATCAAATGCCCTTGTTAACCAGTTGCAGCATAATATACAGTGGGGGCAGAAGGGTAATTTTTTAGATGTACCTACCGACTGCCCGCAACGCGATGAGCGCCTGGGCTGGACAGGCGATGCGCAGGTTTTCTCACGCACGGCCTCGTTTAATATGAATGTAGATAATTTCTTCTCTAAATGGCTGAAGGATGTGGCTGCCGACCAAACCGACAAGGGTTCAGTACCTTTTGTAGTGCCTAACGTATTGGGTAATGGCGCGGCTGGCAGTGCCGGCTGGGGCGAAACGGCAACGGTTATCCCCTGGAATATGTACGTGGCCTATGGCGATAAACAAGTGCTGAAAGACCAATACGCCAGCATGAAGGCCTGGGTTGATTTTATGAAAAATAATGCGAAAGACGATCTATGGAACACCGGTTTCCACTTTGGCGACTGGTTGTTTTACAGCGTGAATGACGATACTGACGGTACATCCGCCGTTACCGATAAGTACCTGATAGCGCAATGCTTTTACGCATATTCTACCCAGTTACTCATCAACACTGCACAGGTATTAGGTAAAACCGATGATTACGAAGCCTACGGAAAAAACTTAAAGCGGATAAAGGATGCCTTTATGCGCGAGTATGTTACCGCCAACGGCCGCATGGTATCGGGTACGCAAACGGCTTATGTATTGGCGCTTAATTTTGATATGTTGCCCGAGGACCTGCGCCCGCAGGCTGCTGCAAGGCTGGCCGCCAATGTGAAAAGTTACAACGACCACCTTACCACCGGCTTTTTAGGTACGCCATACCTCTGCCACGTATTAAGCCGCTTTGGTTATACCGATGTGGCGTACAAATTATTGCTGCAGGATACCTATCCAAGCTGGCTGTATCCTGTAAAAATGGGCGCTACCACTATCTGGGAACGCTGGGATGGCATCAAACCAGATAAAACCTTCGAAACGCCAACTATGAACTCTTTTAACCATTATTCGTACGGGGCAATTGGCGATTGGATGTACCGTGTAATGGTGGGGCTTGATACCTATAACGATGCACCGGGTTATAAACACATCAAAATAATGCCGCACCCCGGTGGCGGTTTCACCAACGCATCGGCAAGTTTGCAAACGTATTACGGCACGTTGAGCTCATCATGGGCAATAAGCAATGGGCAGCTTAGTGTTGATGTGGTAGTACCCGTAAATACAACAGCTTCGGTTTATATACCTGCAAAAGATGCCGCCAGCGTTATGGACGACGGCAAACCGTTAAAAAACGGTAAACCGTACCAGCCGGCTAATAGTAAAGAAACTTATGTATTGGTGGAATTAGGATCGGGTACATATCATTATACTGCGCCGATAGAGGTGCTGAAGGTGGCGGTGAAATAAAAACCCCGTTATTGCGAGGTACGAAGCAATCTCCCTATAAGCAGTTGGCTATGCAAGACGGCTTGTATTACTTAGAGGTTGCTTCGTTTCTGGCAATGACGTAAAAAGGATTACAACTGCTTGGTAAATACAAACCCCACAACACCTTCGTTAAAGGTTGGCATGATCAAAGTTTGCTTATTAGATTTATCATCATGGAACAGTTTGTTCCTGAACAAGGGGTAGATAAGGTAAGCTGCTTTGGTAGAGAGGATGCCGAAACCGGCGCCGGCCACTATATCGCTAAACCAATGCTTGTGGTTGTATACCCTTAATACTGCCGTTGCCGATGCACAGGTATAACCAAGTATGCCGTACCAGGGCGATTTTTCGCCATACTCCTGTGCCATAAACTCTGCCGCTACAAATGCGCTGCCCGAGTGCCCCGAGGGGAAAGAAAGCCTGTCGGCGCCGTTTGGGCGAAGCCTGTCGGACGAGCGCTTCAATCCGTAGGTGGCCAAACCAAAAATACCTTCAGACATGCCTAATAATATCGACCTGTCGATAAAAGTGTTTTTGCCATGCACCCCGGCAAAGTTCAAACCGTATACCAGGGCAATAGGGGCGTACTGCAAGTAATTCTCCACAGGGTAAAGGTTGCCGGGGTGGTCTTTTTGGGCATCCCTGTCGATGCTAAAATCAAGGTCACGGATCGCTTTTACCTTAAACGACAAGGCCCCATAAGTAAGAAACACCGCCGGCGGAACGTAGGATTGCCAGGTACTTTCGAGGTGTTTAACCGTATCTGGCAATGCCAGCAAATTTGCCGAATCTGTTTTAAGGGAATCTTTTGTGCTTACTTTAATTTGTGCATTAACCGTGACGGAAATAATGCTGAACAGTATAATGATGGCCTTTTTCAAAACAGGATATATGCTATAAAGTAAAAATGTTGCTAATTAAAAAAACAATCTGTAGAAACCTTGTATGATGCCTACATATTACGTAAATGGACGTAAATTTTAACAATTTGTTTTAGATAAGTTAACATGAACGATGATTTGTCCCTTTAAGTATTTACCGGTAAAACATTTTATCCGGAAAAAATAAAATGTTAAAAATCACAGGCCAAATAAAATTTTTCTAAACAATAGGCCGTTAACTAAGTTATCTATGAGTTAATAACCACAAAAAATTCTTGATATACGATAAACACTTACGCATTAATCAATTAATCATAAACAGAAATCAAAAAACAGGAATAAGTATGAAAAGATCCATTTTTTTAGCAGCAGGTTTGTTAGTATTGAATTTAACGGCCAGCCGCGTATTTGCACAAACCACACAGGATACCACCAAGAAAACCACTACAACCACAACCACAACTACTACAACCGAAGGTGCGGCCGATGTTGTGGGTGCGCTGGGCAGTAATGCTGATTATAGCACTGCACTTGCAGCTGTTAAGGCTGCCAAACTCGATTCGGTTTTAAAAGTTGGGGGGCCTTACACCATATTTGCACCGCATAATAATGCATTTAGTGCTTTGCCTGCAGGCAAACTGGATAGCCTGATGAAAGACCCCGTTAAACTTGGTACCTTGCTTAAAGGGCATGTTGTAACCGGTAAGTACGGCAAAAAAGAAATTATTGCTGCATTAACAGCCGGCAAAGGTAAAGCAACCGTTACCACTTTAG
>CBFGNE010000607.1:0-3276 GCA_965649995.1 uncultured Mucilaginibacter sp. | reverse complement strand
GAGCATAAAATTACTAATTAATTTAGCAATTCCAAATTTTATGGCAAATATTTCACAAAATATTAAGTTTCTCCGCAAAAAGAAAGGTTTAACCCAACAACAATTTGCAGACCAGGTAGGCATAAAACGCTCATTAGTAGGTGCATATGAAGAAGAGCGTGCAGAACCCAAATACGAGCTACTAAAAAATTTAGCATTGTTCTTTGATGTGTCTATTGATGATTTCATCAATGAAACCATTGATGAGAAGTGGGCGCCGAAGCCAAAAGGCAACCCGGCCAACCTGCGGGTGCTTAGTATTTCGGTAGATAAGGATGATAACGAAAATATAGAATTAGTGCCCATGAAGGCAAGCGCGGGTTATTTAAATGGCTACGCCGATACCGAATATGTGGCCGCCTTGCCAAAACTGTACCTGCCTATGTTTAAGCAGGGTACCTTCCGCGGGTTCGAGATAAAAGGAGATTCGATGCTGCCGCTGCAGTCGGGTACTATTATCATAGGCGAATACCAGGAGAACTGGGCCGATGTAAAGGCAGGCGAAACCTATGTTATTGTTTCGAAAAGTGATGGCGTTGTTTATAAACGTGCCGGTAATAAATTTAAAGAGAACAAAAAACTGAAGCTGGTATCAGATAACCCCGTTTACGAGCCATACGATATAAACGGCGAAGATGTTTTAGAGATTTGGAAAGCTAAAGCCTATATATCTACCCATATGCCTATGCCAACACCCGAGCCTACCATGGAAAGCCTCACCAGCATGATGGCCCAGATGCAGCGCTCGATAGCAGGGTTAAAAGGAAATTAATTAATTAGCCGAAAGTCTTAAAGTGGAAAGGTTGGAACATCATAATGTTCCAACCTTTTTTATTACCGGCCCAATCTTTTACACTTTTTGTGAACGTTTCAACCTTCCAACCTTCCAACTTCCACCCAAGGCAACAATTAAGTTACACAATCGTTCTTAAACTATTGGTTACTATCTTTATCAAAACATCAATTAAAAACTAAAAATTTAAAAATGAAAAAAATTATGTTGATCTGCTGCTTCCTTATTGGGATTGCATCAGTAAGCCGCGCGCAGGGTGGTGGTATGAGAATGACGGCTGCCGACAGGGTTAAAGCGATGAAAGAATCGTTAAAACTAACCGACGACCAGGCAACAAAAATTACAGCCCTTTACGAGGCGCAAACCAAGCAAATAGATAGCTTGCGTACGGCAGGTGCCGATAGGTCTGCCTTCCGCCCGTTAATGCAGGCCACTAACGATAAAGTAAAAGCTTTGTTAACAGCCGAACAAGCTGCAGCATGGCAGAAAGAAATGGACGAAAGGCGTGCCCGCATGCAAAATGGCGGTGGCGGTGCCCCACCACAGAAATAATTTTTTCAGGAAAATAAAAGAAGCGGCGATGGGCCGCTTTTTTTATTTTAGCCAAAATTTAAAATGCAATCAACATCGGCAGAAACATTGATGAGGGACAACCTGGGCGACAGGAAAGCTGCGGGTATTTTGCGTACCCTGAAGCCTGAGAACAGCCTCATAGATTTTTGCAGTAACGATTACCTGGGTTTTGCACGCTCAGGATACCTTAAAGAAAGTATCGAACAGGAGCTTGCCCGTTACCCTACCAGTTTTACCGGCTCTACAGGTTCGAGGCTGTTAGCCGGTAATTTAAAATATGCCGAAGAACTGGAGCAGAATATAGCCAAATTCCACCAGGCGGAAGCGGGCTTGATATTCAATTCGGGTTACGATGCTAATGCGGGACTGTTCTCCTCGCTTCCGCAAAAAGGCGATACCATCATTTGTGATGAACTGGTGCATGCCTCTATCATCGACGGTGCGCGCTTAAGCCACGCCAACCGGTATACCTTTCGCCATAACAGTTTGCAAAGCCTGGAGGGTAAGTTAAAGCAGGCTAAAGGCGTTTGCTATGTGGTGATAGAAAGCGTGTACTCCATGGATGGCGATACCCCTCCTATTGCGGATATATTAGCTTTAGCCGGCCAATACGGTGCATACTTAATTGTAGATGAAGCGCATGCTGTGGGGCTTTATCCTGCAGGGCTTATGGTTCACCTGAGCTTACAGGACAGGGTGTTCGCCCGTATTGTAACGTTCGGAAAGGCTTTGGGCTGCCACGGGGCCATCGTTTTGGGAAGCAATTTACTTCGGGATTACCTGATCAACTTTGCGCGCTCGTTTATATATACAACGGCCGCCCCCTTTCATCAGCTGGCGGCCGTAAAAATGGCTTATGCGCTATTGCCCGATGCAGAAAGCGATATAAATACCCTTCGCGGCCACATAGCCTTTTTTAAGCAAAAGCTGGATATAAACAGCGAATACACACTGTTGCCGAGCGATAGTGCTGTCCAGTGCATCGTGCTGAATAGCAACGAAAAAGCAAGGCAGGCGGCAGAGAGATTGCAGGCCGCCGGCTTTGACGTGCGCCCCATATATAGCCCAACCGTGCCCGCAGGAACCGAACGGATCAGGATCTGCATCCATTCGTTTAATACTTTGGAGCAGATCTCATCACTTATTTCAGCTATAAACAACATCCTCCATGCCAAATAAACCCCTTTTTATTACCGGTATTGGCACAGGCATTGGCAAAACGCTGGTGGCTGCTATACTTGTAGAAAAACTAAAAGCCGATTACTGGAAGCCTATCCAATCCGGTGACTTGCATAACTCTGATACCATGACGGTGCACAGCCTCGTATCAAACAGCCAAAGCATTTTCCATCCCGAGGCTTACCGGCTTACGCAACCTTACTCGCCCCACAAATCGGCAAAGCTGGATAACATAAGCATTGATGAGAAAACTATTATCGCCCCAAAAACTGATAACACCCTGGTAATTGAAGGCGCAGGCGGATTAATGGTGCCGCTGAACGATCACTTTTTAATGATAGACCTAATTAAACAGCTTGATGCGGAAGTGGTGCTGGTATCGCAAAACTATTTGGGCAGCATTAATCACACCCTGTTATCGGTAGAAATGCTGAAACAGCGGGGCATTGCTATAAAAGGCATCATTTTCAATGGTAATGCCGATGCTTCGTCTGAAGAGTATATCCTCACCTATACAGGCGTACCGCTTTTAGGCAGGATACCCGTTTTAACCGAAATTAACCAACTAAACGTTTCCGAGGCTGGCGGTTACCTTAAATTTTAAGAATAATATCGAATAATGAAGTTTTTTCCCTTCGTTATTCGAAATTCAGTATTGGGTGTTCGATATTTTTTTCTTTCTCAACCTGCTT
>CBFGNE010000606.1:0-3279 GCA_965649995.1 uncultured Mucilaginibacter sp. | reverse complement strand
ATTGCTTTACCAAAATATGCTGGATTTTTTGCAGGAGGCGGTTACCGACAGGAGGAAGGTTTTTATTGTAACCAACGGCAACCCGCAGCAGCAATTGAATAAAATAAAACACCTGGAATGGCATGGTTTACAACCTTATTTGATAGCATATTTTGCAAATGAGACCAAGCCAAAGCCCGAACCAGATGTGTTACATTTATTGATGAAGGAGCACAATTTAGAGCGAAGGGACCTGCTGATGATAGAAAATTCGGAAACTGACGTTTTATGTGCACAAACTACCGGCATAGATTACTTAAATGTGAATGACTTTTTGTAATTTCAAGGCAGTAATATATTATTGATATATCCGTTAACCACCATATACTTATATTTATAAAATGAGAAAAATATTTTACCTTATTATACTTTCTGTAGTTATAATATCGTCTTGTAAAAAAAGTAAAGCCCCAAACCCGGATGATACCCCTATTGGGCCATCAAAAACCGGTTCCACGCTGGATCTGATACGCGATTCTATCTACCTGTATGCTAAGGAAGCTTATTATTGGAATGACGGGCTGCCCGATTATGCCACGTTTAAACCACGCACCTTTACCGGGAGCGACGAGATAACCACTTTACAAAATGAGGTTGATGCGATATCGCAATATAAAATAAACCCAAATACGGGCAAACCATACGAGTATTATTCGCCGGCACCCGGTTCGGCAAAATATTCGTTTATAGATGACGGCAGTGTATCTTCCGAGCTTAACGGCGTAAACGGAGATTTTGGATTCGCTCCACTTTACAACCAGATTAACGATTTGCGCGTGCGTTATGTTTACCCTGGCTCGCCGGCAGACCTGGCCGGTATAAAACGTGGCTATCAGATCACCAGCATAAACGGCCGTACTGCTCTGGCGTATGATGGCAACGGCGGCTCGGGCGTAAACTTAAATTTCGTAATAAACGCCTACGCAAACAGCACCACTATAACCATGGTACTGAAGAAATTCGACGGTACCAGTATGAACGCTACGCTTAATGTAGCAACTTATACAACCAACCCTGTAATAACGTATAAGGTTTTTGACCAGGGAGGCGGCAAAAAAGTTGGGTATATTGTATTTAACACCTTTACATCATTGGCCAATGCAAAGCCAAAATTAAACGAGGCATTTAATGATTTTGCCGGGCAAGGCATTACCGACCTGGTGGTAGACCTACGCTACAACGGAGGTGGTTTTGTATCAACAGCCGAATATTTAAGTAACCTTATTGCGCCGGCTGCTAAAAGTGGCTCGGTAATGTATAGCTCGTATTTTAATAGCAACTTAACAGGCTTAACAACCACGGCAGCCCGTAATGCAAGTATCCTAAAGAACCAGGTGCGTAAAGATGAAGAGACAGGCGAAGTTTATAATTACTCGCAATTTGACTATTCGGTAGCTGGCAATGCGGTTGATTTTTCGAAAACAGGCGTGCCGGTATCACTTACGCTTAGCCATGTGTTTTTTATCGTTACAGGCTCAACGGCATCTGCCAGCGAGCTTACAATAAACAACCTGCGCCCAATAATGGATGTTAAACTTATTGGTACAACCAGCTACGGCAAACCGGTTGGCTTTTTTGATATTGATATCAACAAATACCAAATGTACATCCCAGAGTTTGAAACCAAGAACTCTGCCGGGCAGGGTGGTTACTACGCTGGTATGGTACCAGGATCAACCGATTACCCGGGATTTAATTCCTCTGACGACGTGACAAAAGACTTTGGCGACCCTACAGAAAGCCTACTGTCACATGCCTTAAACTATGTAAAAACTGGCACATTTACCGTTGCAGGCCAGGTAATACAAAGTACTTCGGGGACAAAAACCATGTCGATAGACCAATCGCGCGAGGCTGGGATACAACTGGATGGCAATAAATTCCGCGGGATGGTGTTCAACAAATCGCTGAAAAGGAGATAGTTTTAAGGATAATTAAGGCAATGCGGAAGGCGTTTCGGGAAACCGGGACGCTTTTTTGTTTAGTCGGCCAGTTCGCGCAGGTCTACAGGTACTACGCGGGAGATGCCTTGCTCTACCATGGTTACGCCGTAAATAATATCGGTACAGGCAATGGTGCGCTTGTTGTGGGATATGATAATGAACTGCGACTCTTTAGAAAACTTACGGATGATGTTGTTAAACTTATCGATATTAGTATCATCCAACGGAGCATCTACCTCATCAAAAATACAGAAGGGGGCAGGCTTAAGCAGGTAAAGGGAAAAGAGTATGGCCGTGGCCGTCAGCGTTTTTTCACCGCCGGAGAGTTGGTTGATAGATAGGGGCCGTTTCCCCTTTGGCCGGGCGATGATATCTATTTCAGATTCCAGCGGGTGCGAAGGGTCGGATAGGATGAGGTCGCAGCTGTCTTCCTCGTTAAAAAACGAACGGAACACCTTAATAAAATTCTCGCGCACCAGCGTAAAAGCCGACATAAACTTTTCCTTGGCAGTATCGTCAATCTCCTGTATGGTAGCCAACAGCGATGCTTTGGCTTCCGCAAGGTCTTTCTTTTGTGCCTGGATGAAGCTATGGCGTTCGCTCATCTCGTTATAAGCTTCAACCGCCATCGGGTTTATCGCGCCAAAGTCGTCCATCTGGCGTTTTAGCTTATCTGTACGTTCGCGTATATCTGCTTCGCTTTCGGTTTGGTTATCTTCGGTTTCGGGCAGGTCGGCAATATCTACATTAAACTCAACCGACAGGCGTTCTTTTAGCGCGTTCAGTTCAATTTTAAGGTTATTGCGGGCGTCCTTCAGTTCGTTCTCTATCAGTTCGGCCTGCTCTTTGTTTTTGCGCAGCTGTAGTATCTCGTTTTCGCTTTCGGTGATCTGCCCACGCCAGGTGTAGTATTCGCGTTCTGCTTCCTGGGTAGCTTTTTCGAGGTTTTCTTTTTGCTCGTACATTTCCAGCAGGCTATCGTCGCTATCGCCGGTTTGCTGCAGGTTTTCCATAATGAGGGCTTTAACCTTCTCCATTTCGGCGCTGTTGTGCATAATGCGCCCGTCGAGGTTTTCAAGTTGCGATTCGCGGTACTCCAAATCTTTCATCAAGCCCGAAACCTTATTTTGCTGCTGGTGAAAACGGATATTCTCCTGGTTATAAGCGTTGGATTGTACCGAAACAAACTCATTCAATTCGTTAAACGCTTGCTGTTTATCCAGCATCAGGTCGGCCTGTGCCTGCTTTTGCTCACGGTAATCGGCCAGGGCAGGTTGCAGTGTTTGGATCTCGAGTT
>CBFGNE010000605.1:0-3282 GCA_965649995.1 uncultured Mucilaginibacter sp. | reverse complement strand
GTTTTGATATCGTATTGCCGGATAGTAACTACAATGTATCGGGCGAGGTTACAACAACCGTTAATACCCGTTTAAACCAAATACGGCAGGATCCTAACGAATTGAATAAACAAGTATTAGGCGTATTGATACTGGGCCACTTTATTGGCGATAACCCGTTGCAAAGCCAGGGCGGCAGCGCGGGTGTAGAAGGTGCTATCCGCAGCAGTGTGAGCAGCCTGCTGTCGGACCAACTGAACAGCCTCGCCGGCGGCCTCATCTCCGGTGTGGATCTTAACTTCGGTTTAACTTCCGGGCAGGATTATTCCTCCGGAACGGCACAAAACCGCACGGACCTTAACATTGGCGTATCCAAACGATTCCTGAGCGATAGGCTCACCGTTTCGGTTGGCAATAATTTTAACCTTGAAGGTGCTCAGGCAGGGCAAAAAACCTCCAACATTGCGGGTAATGTATCGGTTGCGTATAAGTTGAGCAAGGATGGCCGTTATACCCTCCGTGCTTATCGGAAAGACGAATATGTAGTAATACAGGGGCAAATTGTAGAGACAGGTTTAGGCTTCTCGCTAACGGTGGATTATAACCGCTTCCGCGAGATATTCCGCAAACGTACTGCCGAAGAAAAAGCCCAGCGCAAGAAATACCAGGAAGAGCAAAAACTGAAGGACGAGCAGGAAAAGGCATCGCAGGAAAAAGATAAAGCAGACAGAACAAGGACCCAGACTACGACTATACAATGATAAAACATATCAAATATTTGTTATTCCTTTCGTTATTGGTGAGCGCTTGCAGCACCACCAAGTATATACCACCCAACGAGAAGCTTTTCACCGGCAGCTCGGTAAAGGTGGCCGATAAGGACATTAAAAAAAGTGATGCCAAGGCAATTAGTTCTGAATTGAATGCAACCGTAAGGCCCCAGCCAAATGCGTCCTTATTAGGGTTACGTATAAAACTTTGGCTGTACTTTAAAACACGGGCACGTAAAGGCTTTATTCAAAAATTCTTCAGTAAATACGGCGAGCCTCCGGTATACATCAGCCAAGTAGATTTGGAAAAGAACAGCACGATCATGCAAAACCGCCTGCAAAACGAAAGCTATTTTCAATCAACCGTCAGGGGCGATACGATAGGCAAAAAGCGGACTGCAAAGGCAGAATTTACAGTAAATGCAGGTCCTTCTTACACCATCCGCAGCGTTGCCTTTCCGATGGCCACCGATAATAGTTTGGACACCGCGGTAAGAGGAACGATGAAAGAAACGCTTTTAAAGGTTGGCGATAAGTACAATCTGGATGTTATTAAGTCTGAGCGTATCCGTATCGATAGCCGGCTGAAGGAAGAGGGTTTCTTTTTCTTTGCGCCGGAGCAATTGATTATTAAGGTAGATAGCACCATTATCAATCACCAGGTTGACCTTATTGTAAGCATCAAACCAACCACACCCGAAAGGGCGCGGGAAATATACTCTATCAGGAATATCTATGTTTACCCTAACTACTCTCTGCGCGATACCTCTTTAAAGCTCGACCAGGCTTCTTTTTACCGCTGGTATAATATAATAGACCCACGCAAAACGGTTAGGCCATATATATTTGCCAACACTGTATTGCTGCATCCTAATGATACTTATAGCCGTACAACGCATAATAATTCGCTGAACAGGTTTATTAATTTAGGGCCTTACCAATATGTAAAAAACAGGTTTGAAGATGTAACGCCAGATTCGCCAAAGCTGGATGTTTACTATTTTTTAACACCTTATAAACGCAAATCTTTACAATTAGAGTTATTGGGGCGCACCACATCGGCAAGTTATACAGGCTCTCAAATTAACCTTAACTGGAAAAACCGCAACGCATTTAAAGGCGGCGAGCTTTTAACCGTGACACTCTTTGCAAGTACCGATGTGCAGGTGGGAGGGCAAAACGGCGGATTCAATGTTTTCCAGTATGGTATACAGCCATCAATTTCCTGGCCGAGGATCATCAGCCCGTTCAACTTTAAATCAGACAACGCATACATCCCCCGAACAACCCTAACGCTGAATTATACGTCCGTAGTCCGCAGCAAGTTGTACTCGCTTAATTCCTTTAGCGGTTCGTTTGGATACTCGTTTAAAAGCGATGTGCACAAGTTAAATGAGCTTAATCTACTGGAGATAACCTATGTAAAACCGCGAAATGTTCAAAAACTTTATACGGATAGCATTAACAATCCCAACAACCGCAACCCGGCACTTAAGCACGTGATCGATCCGCAATTTACTTGGGGGCCGAGCTATGCTTACACCTACGATAACACTACCGAAGATTACCGCACCAACAGTATCTTTTATCGTGGAAAATTGAGCCTGTCAAACAACTTATACGGGATTTTGACAGGCGCCGATACACTTGGAGGCAAGCCAAAAACCTTCCTGGGTTCTACATTTAATCAATATATTAAACTTGAAACCGAATTCAGGTTCTTCCACAAACTAGGCACCGGTAGTAAAATAGCAGCGCGCTTATTGGCTGGTATCGGTCAGCCTTACGGCAACTCTACCATATTACCCTACAACCAGCAATTTTTTATCGGCGGGCCTAATAGCTTGCGCGGTTTTAGGGCACGGTCTATTGGGCCTGGCAGTGTAGATGCCAGTTCGCTTAACGGCGGCTTTATTGCCGACCAATCGGGCGATATTAAGTTAGAGGCCAACCTGGAGTACCGGGTAAAGCTTTTCAGCATTGTTTACGGTGCCTTATTTGCCGATGCCGGTAACGTTTGGAACGCCAAGCCGCACCAGGCAGGGGGTACTTTCGGGCCAAACTTCTTGAGTCAGTTGGCAGTTGATGCCGGTTTTGGTTTAAGGTTTGACGCTACAGTGCTGGTGCTGCGTGCCGATCTTGGTTTCCCTTTGATGACGCCATACAGCACCAACGGCGCAAGCCGCAGCATAAGCCCAAGCTTTAAAAATGCGATATTAAATATCGCTATTGGTTATCCTTTTTAATTGTGAACAATTGAGCAGCGGGCCACGGAATGAAGATTATTCTGTAATTGTAACTCATAACAGTTTACTGTGTCAAACCAATAAACTAACCGGTGAACTAATGAACAAAATTTTCGTTCCGCTCCAAATGATCGACCTGCATGGTGATGGTTTCCACCCCCTGCTGGATATCACGCTTTTTAACAAGCCTTTTAAGGTGGTGCTGGATACCGGCGCATCGCGCACGGCCTTTGACCATCAGTTACTTTTGGAAGCTAACGAGCATGCCTCCATTATCGCCAGCGAAA
>CBFGNE010000604.1:0-3284 GCA_965649995.1 uncultured Mucilaginibacter sp. | reverse complement strand
CCACTATTTCTAAAATAGAATTTTACGATAAAACGCCACAGGAGGCTATAGCGGGCATGTCGGTAACCGTGCATCTGGCAGATAATATTGATATCAGCCGTGGCGATATCATCGTAAATAGCGCCGGGCAGCCGCAGCTTTCTAACCTGATAGAAGCCGACCTTTGCTGGATGGATACCCGCCCGCTGGATACCTCGCTTACCTACCTGGTGCAGCACAATACCAAAACCATTCGCTGCAAAATAAGCGAGGTGCTTTACAAGGTTAACATCAATACCCTCGAAAAAGATTATGATGAAGACTTTAAACTAAACGATATCGGCCGTATCGTTATTAAAACCGCCGAGCCGTTAGCCTTCGACCCTTACCAGCTCAACAAAGCCAACGGGGGCGCTATCATCATCGATAGCCGCACCAATGTTACCGTAGGCGCGCTAATGCTAAGGCAGGCTGTAGATTAAATATAATTAACCAATTATATTCTGTTTAGTGATGCAGAAAAACCCTGTGCGAGGTGCAACTCGTGCGGGGTTTGTTGTTTTTAATTAACTTTAAAACTCGCCCGCATTTTAGAACGAGCCCGGGCACGAGGAAGATCTTGTTAGGTTAGTAAAGCCGGTACGCAGGGCGACGACCTCTGCATAATGACGCTATCTCCTGCCCCCCCTGCAATACGGGTTTGGATTGTATGACCTTTAACATTAAATTTAACCGGTCGTTCGTACCTTATCACTATGCTTTCAAAAAAACACATATCCTTCCTATTCTTTTTACTTTTTTGTACTGGTGCGGTCGCCCAAAACACCATTAATTTTGAATTCAGCCCCTCGGAAACAAGGATAAGCAATAGCCTTTACAACACCATTAATGTTATTGACACGCGCGGAGACACCCGAAATTGGGGTTACGTGCAAACCGGTGTGCATAACTATGTAACAACGGTTGTTCATCACGAGCCAATTTCTACGGAAATAAAACAGGTTTTTGCTTCGCTGATAAGCACTGATGCAGGCAATAGTGAATTGTTGTTGCAAATAAGGCAACTTAGCTTCGCGGAGGTGACGAGCGTCACCGGGGAATACGGTTATTGTACTGTAAAAGTCGAGATGTACGTTAAAAATGGAGACAGGTATCAACAATTAAATTCGTTAGATACGCTTATACGCATGCGCTCTTCAATTGACGTTACCAACTCCCTATTGCGGAGCGGAAGCAGGCAATTAACAGCATTCATACAGGCGAGCCTCTTGTCGCGGCCAGCAAATGGCGCCAGGGTTTATACCTATAACGATATTGCGCACATAGATAGCATTGAAAAAAAAGCTATTACACTGTACAACACCACAGCATACACTAATGGTTTGTATTTAACTTATCAGTCGTTTAAAAACCAGGTGCCTGATAAGCAAGGCATAATAATAGAAAACGACTACGTGTACCCTGGTTTTGTAAAAGCGCCCGACGAAAAAGAGAAATTAAAAGATGTTAAACTGAAGAAAACCTACGCTATTGTTTACAAAGGGACGCCCTATATTGTTACGGAGTTCGGTTTTTATCCTCTCACTAAAATTAATAACGAGTTTATGTTTACCGGCATGGCTAAAACGCCGCCAAGCACTGCCACTTTAAAGATTGTCAACGGAATGTTTGGCGGTACAGGAACATTGGCAACCTCAGGTAATGAAGGCATCTTCGAGATAATGATAGACCATCAAAACGGATTGTTAATTAAACTGAAAGAAATTCCTCAACCAAAGACCGAAAGCAAAGGCGATAGCTGGGATTAATCATCCTTAGCTTAAATAAAAAAGCGGGCAACTCGCTTGCCCGCTTTTTTAAAAACTAAATTAAACCTAAAAAACAATCTTTGAAGAGTACACCATTCGTCGGGTGATGTACTACCAATTAATTCTTCCCGCTACCGCTCAACAAACCATCAAACGTAGCAGATATATAGTAAATGCCACCAATGGTTGGGCCACCTGCGTATTGAATATAGCGTTTGTTGAATATATCAGTTGCGCCAACTTTAAAGGTGGCATAGTATTGCGGTACATGTAAACTAACCTGAGCATCGAGTGTATGAATTGCAGGAACGGTACCTGTAACCAACGGGCTCTCCCACAGGAATGATTGCTGCCATTTGTAAACAATGTTGAAACCAAAGTTCTTCAGCACCTCGCGGTTACCGAACGAGAAATTACCCGACCATTTTGGCGTATTGAAACCGGTGACAAAAATATCCGAGGTTTGCTGCGCTTTCAACTTATTAAAGCTGGCATTACCCGATACGGTGTATCTTTTGTAAAAGTTGTAAGTAAGCCCCAACGATGACCCGTAGTTATTATAAATGTTTTTGGCATTGGTATAAACCCTGTAACGGCTTTGGCCCTGGCTTGCCGCATTGCTGGCAGTGGCCGTTGTAGGGTCGCGGTTAATATCCAACATAGCCAATACGGCTGCATCTGTGCCTACTTTGGTTGCGTTAGGAACGAACACTTGCGCCTGGCCCAAAAACCCGTTGTAGCGATTAGCATAGGCATCTACGTCAAGGAAAACTTTGTTATTAAGCAGTATACCTTTATAACCTACTTCAAACGAGGTGATCTGTTCGGGTCTCGCCTTTGGCAAATCGGCTACCTGCAACAGGTTACGGTTAGCCAGCGCAGTTGCATCATCACCGGTGGTAGATGCAGCCTTTACAGCAGCGTTAAACGCAGTAACCGACTGCTGCGTGTAGCTATTATCCAGGTAACCCAATCCTTCGTTGATGAAAGGCAAACTGCCAACACGTTTCACGCGGCCGTTGTTCACATAAGATAAAGCCTCGAAAAGTGACGGGAACCGGTACCCATTCTGGAAAGTAAACCTGAAGTTATGGTTTTGGTTAGGCGAGTATACCGCCGCCAAACGCGGCGTAAATTTAGGGTCGAAATATGGGTTGTAATCCCAACGTACCGAACCGAATAATTTCAGTTTTTCTTCGAAAAAGGTCTTAGTAACCTGGGTAAACGCGCCGTACTTTTTATAAACAACATTTTCGCCAAAGCTGCCATCTGCTAAAGGTGTGTTACGGTCATTGATGCCCCTGCTAAAATCTACAAAGTTGTTGCCATCGGGGATAATTTGGTAAACACGTACATCGCCGCCAACTAAAAGGTCTATAAATTTCACTTTTCTGGTTAAATCCCATTGCGCTTCGCCGTTAAATAAATGGCTCTTTTGTATCAAAGCGGCACCGCCCGTTGCCGGGGCATTAGGTATCAGGGCCGATTTAAAATCCC
>CBFGNE010000603.1:0-3287 GCA_965649995.1 uncultured Mucilaginibacter sp. | reverse complement strand
AGGGAGATTGTCCATCAGCTTAAAAGTAGAGAAATGCAAGTGCGTTGGCGAGCGTTTTTTGTAGGCATTGAGGCCGGTGCGCCCCACCTCGGCAATTTTTTGGCCTTGCCTGACGTTTTCACCGGGGTGGACGAAAATTTCCCGGTTGTGGGCATAGTAGGAGAAGAACCCTAATGCGCTTGTGGTAGCAGGGTGATATATCCAGATATACCTGCCCCCACGCATGTTGCTGGCAGGTTCCCATTCGTTTGTGCAGGCTATCACAATACCGGCGCGGATAGAAAGTACACTTACAGGTTGTTGTGTGCGGTCGTCCAGGCAATCCTGGTTTTTGTCGGTGATGAAAATATCATGAGCCGGGTGCGCCCCGTGTTTATTGCCGTCGATATAGTTAAAGCCTTTATCGTTGTAGCCGTTGCCATTTGTACCGCCGGCAGCGCGGTAGTTGTAACCTTGTAGCGGAAATATCCATTGAGCTTTATCACCGTCGGTGTGGTTTGATACCATATAATCCGATTGGATTTTATGTACGAATTCGCCAATAACGCGTTGCGCTTCCTGCTTTTTTACATGGCCTTTTAGTACTTCATTATTGAAAGTGTTAAAGTCTTTATATTTAACGGTGTCCGTTTGTGCAAGGGCAGATAGGGTAAAATGCAGGGCGATAAGGGCGGATAAGAGCTTCTTCATAATTGGTGATTAAATTTAGGTGGAATTGAGGGAAGAAGCAAGCGGCGGCTGTTTTTAAACATTCATATTATTGCCTTTGCTATAATTTTGCACTTTAATAAAACATCGGCTGCTCATTGCCGCACGGGCCTTTGCCCTGCAAACCGGGCAGAACCACGGGCTGGGAAAATTTGCCCCGCTGCGCCGCTCAATCCCTGCGCTTCAGCAAACATTCCCTATGCCCTACCCGCCCACGGGCCACCAAGTTCTGCCCGCTTTCGCCCGAAGCTTTTCTGCTGACTTGGGAAATAGATCCTTTAAAGAAAATGCCTTAATCGGTTTAATCCCGGTTCAGACAAAACGCGTTAGGGATTGCAGCGGAAAGTGCGGACTTGCAGCGGAAAGCGCGGCCCGCAGGGAACCCCATAATCGGTAGGCAGTTTTCAGTAAGCAGGTAAAATCCACAAATCGTAAAAATCCGCTTAATCCAGGTTCCATACCCGCTCTTCTTCCCGTATCCTCACCGTTAGCATCACCGCATTTAACAGCGTGAATACAATTGCCGTTGCGTAGAGGTGAAACACCAGTGGTATCACAATGATCTCGCAGATAACGATGAAGTAATTGGGGTGCTTAAATAACTTGTAGGGACCTTTTTTGATGAAAATGGAATTGGGGATACGGAGTATTTTGGTGTTCCAGTATTTGCCGAGGGAGCCTATCGTCCATATTTTGAGGGAGATGAGGAGGAGGAATATCACCATCATTATGATGCTGAATTCGCCGGCGAGGTAAAAGTATTCGGCTATCATGCTTATGATAAACAGGGTATGCAGTGCTACAATGAAGGGGTAATGTGCCTTGCCAAACTCTTCGGCACCCTGGCTGCGTGCCCAGGCTTCATTGCGTCTGTCCACCACTAACTCCAGTAACCGTTGGAATATTACGAAACAGATAAACAGGATAAAATACATCGCTTAGTTTTTCATATCTAATAAAACCATTTCGCTGCTAAAGCCGGGGCCCATGGCCAGCATCAGTCCGTAGCCATCTTCGTAGCCTTCGGTTATGAATTTTTCCAGCACGTACAGCACGGTTACGCTACTCATGTTGCCGTTTTCGTTCATTACCTGGCGGGTGTTGTGGAGGAAATCGCCCTCAACCGCTAACGCATCCGCATAAGCATCCAGCACCTTTTTGCCGCCGGGATGGAACACAAAGTTTTTGATATCATTCAGTTCCAGGTTTTGCTTCGCCAAAAAGGTATCAATATCGCCGCGGATGTTCTCGTGGATGAAGGTAGGGATATCTTTGGAGAAGAGCACCTTAAAACCGGTGTCTTTAAAATCCCAACCCATTACTTCCAGCGAATCATAATAAAGTTTACTGCTTGCGGTGAGTATGCTGATCTTCTTTTCAGTCTGGTGGTTATCGCCCTTTACAATTACCGCCGCCACGCCATCACTAAACAAACTGCTGCCGATGAAATTGCTTTTGCTGTAATCGTTTTTGATGAGGGTGAGCGAACATAGTTCTACAGCCACCAGCAGCACGATGGCATCCGGATTTGCCTTCGCCAGCGTATTTGCTTTCGCCATCCCGGATACTCCTCCCCCACAGCCCAGGCCCCAAACGGGTATGCGGTTGATATGCGGATTGAGGCGCATTTTATTAATGATGAGCGCATCTATACTCGGTGTGGCCAACCCGGTGGTGGATACGAAGATGAGGTCGGTAATATCATCTTTATTTATGCCGGCTTTGGCTACGGCTTCTTCAACGGCCTGTATAGAATATTGCAATGCGTTTTCTATATAATCATCGTTACGCTGCTCAAAGGTGTTTGGTTCGGCGTAGTAAGTGATGGGCTTGCAAAAGTTGCGGGTGATGATCTCCGTATTATCAAAGGCAGGCATCAGCCGGTCAACCTGTGGGAAATGCTCCACAAACAAGGCGCGGGCTTGGGCCTTTACGTCCTGCTGTTTTACTTTATAGGGAAGGCTTACGCCTGATACTGAAGCTATAGATGGCATATAATTGAGGGCGGGTTATATTGATGTACTAATAGAATTAGGGCTTAAATTGTTTCGGGACAAAATACACTGCGCAAATATACCTACGCAAATACCGCCGAGACAGGTTTAAAAGACAGGTTTAAAAGATACGGGCGAATTGAAGGGAGGGTTGCTTTTTGCCCTGCGTCATTGCCTTTGGTACGAAGCAATCTCCCGATTAGCAGGGCGGACTTGCTAAGTTGCTTGTCCTACATAGAGATTGCTTCGTACCTCGCAATGACAATGGGGAGATGATTAGTGGTGTTTACCCCTCTATCTTTATATCATACTTCCCCAGCAATCCCGGCAATCCGTGCAGCGAGAAATGGGCTTTTTTTATTACGTTATCATCCGGATCAACATTAAAATTGTAAGACGAGCGGAGGTCGGCGCCTTTTAATATAGTGCGGCTAAAAAACGCGCGTTGCAGGTTACAGTTGATGAATTTAGCTTCCGTCAGGTCTGCCTCGGTGAGGTCGGTTTCTACCATGGAGCAATCGGCAAACTTCGCCTTTTTGTTTTTCTTTTGATAAAAAATGGCATTATCCAAAATACTGCCCTCAA
>CBFGNE010000602.1:0-3288 GCA_965649995.1 uncultured Mucilaginibacter sp. | reverse complement strand
CGCGAAAGATGCCTTCGGCTGGCCGGGCAATGGTTTTGTACGTATCGTCGAAAAGCATTTATTTTTGCGAGATGGTGATAACAATAATGGCAGTTAGCGCCAAAGCAATGCCAATTTTATTTAAAAGGCTCAGCCGCTCTTTAAACACCACCAGCCCCACTACGGCGCCTGCGGTAATAACGCCGATATTCATGGCGGAGAACACCGATGATGGGCTTGCAGATAGTTGCTGATGAGCTTTAATGTAAAACAGGATGTTGCCAAAATTTGCCACGCCAATTATCCAGCCGAACATTATATGCGGCCAGGAAATACGTGCTCCTTTGGTTATCATACGGAAGATGAGGCCTATCAATGCGATGATAAACGCCAGTATAAATATCAGGAAGAGCGATGTAGTATAGGCAACCTCCTTATAAGCAGCAACTTGCTTAAACAGTATATCTATCGCCCCAAAACCGAAGAAGACGATGAGCAGGTAAAACCAGGCGTTACTTATTACTTTGCGGTTGGCAGTTTGTTTTTGCCATGGGATAGAGCAAAGTATGGCCGCAAAACCAATAACGATACCAATAACTTTCATTGTAGTGAGCGGCTCCTTAAAAAGCCAGAATGCAGCCACCAGGGGTATCAGCAGCGAAAGCCGTTGGGCAATATCCGTACGCACAATGCCGGCCACCCTTACGGATGACGCCATGACCATGAAAATAACCGGAAGCAGAATACCAACGGCTACATAAATGGGTATGGGGCCAGCCTGCAATACCGCGACATCCAGCTTTGGGCGGAAAAAGAACCAGGTAAGCCCGATGGCAACCGGGTAGTTCCAGGTGATGGCCTGCGAAATATCAATACTATAGCGCCTTGCCAGTTTCAGTAAAACCGACACGATAACACTGCAGCATACACTCAGGAAAACGTATAACATTAGCTTTTAGGCTTATTATAAAAAACTTGCAATTGGTCCTGGCCTACGGAGTACCGCCCGCCGTTTTGGCCGCTTATTTTTGGTGCCGGTATGCCATTGGTTAAAACATCCGCCCCTGTAAAAATACGGGCTTCATCCCACAATCCATCCTTTATAAACGAATTTAATGTGTGGGCTCCACCCTCAACAATAACCGACTGGATATCTTGCAGATACAATTGATACATCATGTATTGCGGTACGTACCTGTCAAAGTCTTCCAGCGCGATGTATTTTATTTCCCCGTCAATATCGGTTTTTATTTCGTTAAATATAAAGGTTTCAACAGACTGGTCGAAGATGTTAAAATCGGGTGACAATTCCAGCCGCCGGTCGATAATAACGCGCTTCGGTGATTTGCCTTCGGCATAGCGGGTATTCAGTTGCGGGTTATCTGCAAGCACTGTGTTTTTGCCCACTAAAATGGCATCTTCCTCAGCACGCCATTGGTGTACAAGCTTGCGCGCCTCGGTACCGGTTATCCAGTGCTGACTGCCATCTGCCGGTGCAAAAAAACCATCGATGGTTTGCGCCCATTTTAAAATAATGTATGGCCTGTGTTTTTGTACCCGTGTAAAAAAACGGCGATTCAACCATCGGCATTCGTCTTCCATTATGCCTACAGTTACATCTACGCCCACTGCCACCAGCTTATCTATCCCTTTACCATCCACCTGCGGGAAAGGGTCGCGGCAACCTATTACAACATTTGGGATGTGGTGTTTAATGATGAGATCGGCACAGGGAGGTGTTTTGCCATAATGCGCACAAGGCTCCAGCGAAACATAAATAGTAGCATTTTCAAACAACCTGGCATAGTTTTCATAGTTGCTTATTACCATATTAACCGCATTCACCTCAGCATGTGCTTCCCCGTATTTGTGGTGGTAACCCTCCCCTATAATTTTGCCATCGTGCACAATTACGGCGCCCACCATTGGGTTGGGGCTTACATGGCCTGCGCCAAGGGCGGCAAGCTCCAGGCAGCGCTGCATATATATTTGATGTTGCGGCATGGTACAAAAGTAGGTTTTATGTTACTTTGTTGCATGAAAACTATTAAGGATGTATTCCTCCATTTTCACCAGGCGCTTGATGGCCTCTATGGCGCACAAGAAACCGAGGCGGTAACGCTGTTGGTGCTCAGCGAAATAACGGAATTATCCCGCGCAAAAATAAAAGCTTTTCCCGAAGATGATACGCCACCCGGAGCTTTAGAAAAGCTTGACGGTATCCTCGGCGACCTGAAAACGGGCAAACCCGTGCAATATATTTTAGGCAGCACCGAGTTTTATGGCCTCCCTTTTTTGGTGAATCCCGCCGTATTGATACCGAGGCCTGAGACGGAGGAGTTAGTGGAATGGGTGCTGGCCTCAGTTGGCAGTTTGCAGTTGGCAGTTTGCAGCGAAAAGCCGATTCTGCGGATATTGGATATTGGTACGGGCAGTGGTTGTATTGCCATCAGCCTAAAAAAAAACTTGCCGCATGCAGAAGTTACAGGGCTGGATATATCTACAGAGGCCCTGCAGACAGCAAAGCAAAATGCAGTGATAAATGATGTTGATGTGAATTTCGTGCAGCAGGATATCCTCAAATCCGAAATCGAACATCTCAAATCCGAAATCATAATTAGTATCCCTCCCTACGTTACCCAGCAGGATAAAACCCTAATGCACGCTAACGTTACAGAGTTTGAACCGAATTCGGCCTTGTTTGTACCAGAGGAGAACCCGCTGCTTTTTTACGATGCGATCGCCAATTTTGCCAAACATAATCTTGTATCGGGTGGCTTGCTTTTCTTCGAGATAAATGAGGCCTTTGGTAAAGAGACAGCAGAATTGTTAGAGAACAAAGGCTTTACCGGTATTGAATTACGCAAAGATATGAGCGGCAGAGACAGGATGATAAAAGCAATTTTCCGTCCGTAGGAGAGCAACATTGCATCTCTACCACTTTATTTTCTTCTCAATAAACTTTATCAGGCTGGCAGCCATCACCTTTTGTTCCGCCTCGTTTGGGTGGCCTCCGGTTTCCTTATAAGGGAAGAAATGGGTGTAAACGCCCTTATCGTGCAGTCCATCCACCGCCTTCTCTATATAGCCTGGCCATGGCGAGCCTTTTTTTGTGGCATCCATGGCGCCCAAGGCGCAGATGATCTTTGCATCGGGGTATTGAAATCTTATCTTGCCGATAAAGTTTTGATAGGTTTTAACGATAAACTCCGGCGTGGGTGGCGTATCGCCAAAACGCGCTTTAAACTGCTGGTTTTCGGGTTGTAAAACTATCCAGGCATCGTTCTGGAAAAGGTTAACCACTACAAC
>CBFGNE010000601.1:0-3289 GCA_965649995.1 uncultured Mucilaginibacter sp. | reverse complement strand
CGGTACTACTGGGCGATTACATCTTCGGGGCTTTTTACCTGCTGCTTTGCTTACTTTGCCTGCACGAATTTTATGGGCTGAACATTAAAAGCGGCATCCGGCCAAACAGGGTGGCAGGCTTTATTACCGCTATTTTAATTTTTACCGGGTTCGCACTGGTCAATTATTCGGGCTTATCGGCATTGCCCGCAATAGATGGTGCGGTTTTGGGCCACAGGCTGCTCTTCCTTTTACCACTCTCGGTTAGTGCTATATTTATACAGGAGCTTTTTAAAATAGATGCATCCCCATTTACCAATATTGCTTACACCATTTTAGGCATTGTGCTTGTTTGCATCCCTTTTAGCTTTTTTGTTGCCTTAGCCTATGTTAAACCAATGGGCACGGGCGGGGTGCACAACCTGCACATCCCGCTTGGTTTCCTGCTGATGCTTTGGGCAAATGATACCGGCGCATACCTGGTTGGCCGCGCTATAGGCCGCACCAAACTATTTGAGCGGCACTCGCCTAAAAAAACCTGGGAAGGCTTTATTGGCGGTGTGCTCATCAGCGCGGCAGTTGGCTTTATCATCAGCTTGTACTTTGACGATTTGCCCTGGAACCAATGGGTATCCGTCGCCATTATTATCGGCTGCTTCGGTACCCTGGGCGATCTGGTAGAATCGATGTTTAAACGCAGTATCAACATAAAAGACTCGGGGGGTATACTACCCGGGCACGGTGGTTTGCTCGACCGGTTCGACGGTTTTTTAGTTGCTGCGCCAATTGTGTACACATACCTGTACTTTGTTGTAAATGTTTAGTTTTGTAATAAATTTTTAATAAATATATAAGCTTGTATGACTATCCATAAAGAAGGATACACCTCCATAGCCCTTTGCGTTCTGTTTATTGCGGTTATAAACGCGCTGATACAGTTTTACTACCCCGAAGCCAATACGCTGAGGTGGGTAGTTTATATCCTGTCTGCCCTATTATTTTTTATCATCCTGCAATTTTTCCGCAGCCCGGTGCTAACGCTGAACGCCGAAGAAACCCAGGTGCTTTGCCCTGCAGACGGCAAGGTGGTTGTGATTGAGGAAACCGAAGAAACCGAATTTTTTAAAGATAGGCGCATCCAGGTATCGGTGTTTATGTCGCCGGTTAATGTGCACATCAACCGCAACCCTATCAGCGGCGTGGTAAAATACTTTAAATACCACCCGGGCAAGTACCTGGTTGCCTGGCACCCAAAATCATCAACCGAAAATGAACGCACTACCGTTGTTACCGAGAACAGCGAAGGCATTGCCGTATTGTTCCGCCAGATTGCAGGTGCATTGGCGCGCCGTATTGTATGGTATGTAAAAGAGGGCGACCAGGTGCTGCAGGGCCACCAGTTTGGCTTTATTAAGTTTGGGTCGAGGGTGGATATCTTTTTACCTTTAAACTCTAAAATAAATGTAGCTATCAACGAAGTAGTGAAGGGTGGGCGCACCATATTGGCCGAATTGCCGAGCGTGGGTACCTTTGTAGAGATTGATGATGTGCCTGATGAAATGCAAATACCCGACTTCACCAAACCTGCAGACAACGAACTATCTGACGAACACGGCGATGCAACCATGGTAGTTGAGCACGAAGAAACACCTAAAAAAGCTCGCAGGACCCCTCAAGCTAAAAAAGCGCCTAAAGAGCGGTTTGCAAAACCGAAGAAATAGTTTGCAGTTGCCGGTTCGCAGTGTGCAGTTATAAAAAAGAGGTTCGCAGTTTTAAACTACGAACCTCTTTTTTTGTTAGGATTGAAATCATAACTGAAGCATTGCCTATTTTTTCTGCCAACTGCCCACTGCAAACTGATTAGTATTGCCACAACCCAAGCTCCCATCCTTTTAGGTTTAGTTTTTGCCGTTCGGCCTCGTAAAGTTTGTCGATACCTTGTGTATAATCGCGGATGCGCTCATCCTTTTCATTTGATTGCTTGATGATATAGCTGGCGAACAGCCTCTTCATAAACACATCATCAAAACTAAGCCCGGTTGCATCGCTGTTGCGGTTTACAGCTTCTTTGGTAGCTAAAGCGGTGCGCGCCTCGGGGAAGTAGATCCAAAACGCAGGCTGATACTCGTTATTTACCACATTGCCGGCCGTTCTTATCTTTATCAATGGTGCAAGCCCTATTATCCGCGGCTCAAATATGCCGCGTTGCTTATCGTAAACCCAATCCTCCTTTATCCTGAATTTTACTACGTTATCGGGGTTAAACTCACCCGCTACTACCTTAGAGCTTGTTTTATCGCCGGTTTTCTTGTCAAAAACATCCACCACGCTGCTGTCTGCCAGTTTACTGCGTGCCTGGGCAACCGTCAAGCGTTTGGTAAAGCCATCGCCGTTAGGGTCTTCTTTGGTTGATGTGGGGTCGTAAGCAACAATATCCCGGTTGTCAATGGCATTTAACAATACATCTATAAGCCTTTGCTTAGGCGATGCCAGGTATTGGTTCATTTTTTCGCGCAGGTCTATTTCACGCCACACACGTTTGGCAAATACCACATCCCGTTCGTGCAGGTTGGCATAAACCGTTGTTTTTGTAGAATTGGCGATATTGTTTTTTCGGTAATAACCATCCACAGGGAGGATGAACGCCGGCTTTACAATGGTAAACTGCCCGGGCGTGCAAACACTTGTAAGGTATTCTTTCCCATTGAATGATCGTTCGCTGGTCCAGGTGCCGTCTATAACCAACAAGGTGTTTAACGAATCGACGGTAAAGGTACCTTTCATTTTTTTGAGGCAAAACTCGTAGCGGCCGCTTTCGCAATCGCAGCTTACTCCTTTATATTCCTCCAGTGTTACTTTGTTGCCATCAATGGTGCCTTGCAGTGCAAAAACAACTTTATGGTTATCAATAGTGCTGAAGGTAGATGTCCCGGATAAAGTTTTACCCGTTTGCAGCAGGTCAATCTCCAGTTTAAATTTTACGTCGCGGTTGTTTTGAGGTAGTTCTCCCAGCCATTTTCCGGTTAGGTTTTGGCACAATGCAATGTTTCCAATAAAAAACGCAACTACAAAAAACAGGTATCTCATCAGCAAAACATTAGGGAACAAAAAAAGCCTCTCTGCAATATGCAGAAAGGCTTTAATATACAAAAATGTAAATTAAACTCTTTTTGATTTGATACGGGCTGCTTTACCGGTAAGGGCACGCAGGTAGAACAATTTAGCGCGGCGTACTTTACCAACACTGTTCACTTCAATTTTATCGATGTTTGGAGAATTGATAGGGAATATACGCTCAACACCAATACCG
>CBFGNE010000600.1:0-3295 GCA_965649995.1 uncultured Mucilaginibacter sp. | reverse complement strand
CTCATTGTGTTTTTTTTTGTTGATTTAGTATGATTATTGTGATAACGCTGATTAAATCCTGCGGGCTAAAATCCACCAGCTAAACCTGATCAAGCATTCACTAAAATTCTCTGTACGAAGCTGTTAAGTTAAATATCTCTGTTAATATAGCTTTCTCGGCATCGTTAAAATTACGGTGCTCGCGGCGTGCAAATACGCGTGCTGTCGTTTCCATCGCCTTATCGTAGGCATATTCCTGGAAACCACCGGTACCTCCCCATGCAAAATCGGGGATATGTGTACTTGGGTAACCACCCCCAAAAACATTAGCGCCCACCCCTACAACCGTACCTGTATTAAACATGGTGTTGATGCCGCTTTTAGCATGATCGGCCATAATGAGCCCGCAAAATTGCAGGCCTGTATCGCGGTAGCTTTGCGTGGCATAATCCCATAATTTCACGTTAGAATAGTTGTTTTTTAGGTTAGAATTGTTGGTATCAGCCCCCAAATTACACCATTCGCCTACTACTGCGTTGCCTAAATAGCCCTCATGGCCTTTGTTAGAGTACCCCCAAACAACGGCATTATTCACCTCGCCTCCAATACGGCAATAAGGGCCAATAGTGGTAGCACCGTACACTTTAGTGCCCATCTTCAACTGCGAATGTTCGCCTAAAGCAAATGGGCCGCGTATGTTGGTGCCTTCCCAAACTTCGGTATTGTTAGCAAGGTAAATTGGCCCGTTAATAGTACTGAAAGTGCAGCATTCTGCTTGCGCGCCCTCCTCAGCAAAAAAAGCATCGCCGATGATAGTGTTGGTGCTGCTAATAGCGGCACTGGTGCGGCCAGCGGTAAGCAATGCAAAATCTTTGCGGAGTTCGGCATCGTTCTTTCTAAAAATATGTTCCGGGTATTCTATCCGCGATAGCGCATTGTCGTATTTAAGTGCGTTAGCAAGGTAAGCATCCGGCGTAAAACTTTTAGCCTCAGCCATATTCAACCTAACTGCAATTAACACACCATCCAAAGCAATGGCCTCGCCGGTTTGAAGCTCATTTAAAATCACAACAAGTTCTGCATCAGGGCAAACCGAGCCGTTGATGAATAAATTATCGCTTTCGGCCACCATCGGGAATTTAGCCTGCAGGTATCCTTCAGTATAAAATGAAAATTCCTGCCCCAGGTGTTTACCCCATTTTTCGGCAATAGTAAGGATACCTAAGCGCAAATCGGCAACCGGGCGGGTGAACGTTAAAGGCAGAAGCGTATTGCGGGCGTTATCGTCGAAGAGAATGATTGCCATGGGCCAAAAATAAAAAAAGTCCCCCGGTAAACGGGGGACTCGTAAATATTTTATTGAAAAAACGTTTATTTTTTGTTGTAACGGCTACGGAACTTGTCTATACGTCCGGCTGTATCAACCAACTTCATTTTACCTGTATAGAACGGGTGCGAAGTGTGTGAAATTTCTAATTTAATCAGCGGATACTCATTGCCATCTTCCCATTTTACGGTTTCGCGGCTATCGATGCATGATTTGGTTATGAAAGAATAGTCGTTAGACATATCCTTGAAAACAACTAACCTATAGTTTGATGGATGCAGATCTTTTTTCATTGCTATTGTATACTTTTCCTTCTTATAAAAGAGGTGCAAATATAGTAATAAATATTAAAACAGTAAAGCACAATGTAAAAAGTTTTTAACACGGTGTGGAGAGTTTCGATTTTGTTAACCCCTACCCCTTTCTGCCTAAGTAACGCTTGTGCATCAATACTCCGTTGCGCCAACATCAACAGCACCGATGATGGGGCGTACTTTACCATAGTAATCTACGCTTACACCGTACGGCAGCACGATCACCCCCTTGTTAATAACCGGCGACTTAGAAGTTAAATGAAAATCATCCGCACCAAAATTTTTAAACTTCACCAGGCTTACGCTGCTTGTTATATAATTGTTAAAGGCAGTTAGTTTTACATTAGTATTCATCCGGTTTATGGCGTTGCCTGCTAAGGGCAAAACAAAAAGGTTATTAATAACCGTATTCATCGGGATGCTTTCGGAGTTCAGCCTGATACCATACAATCCCGGGTTAATGATAGTATTGCTGATGAATTCAAAATGCGGCCCGGGGGTGTATCGCGAATCTGCAAATATGCCATGGGCACCGGTATTAATAATAATATTATCATAAACTACATTATCGCCAAGCCCCAAAACGATAATACCATTTCCGGGCGCGTTTTTAACAAGGTTGCGGTAGCATGTACCGCCGGTACCTTCTCCTATTTGTATGCCGTTGTTTTGCCCGCTGGCAAATGGCGACAACCCGGGTGATGTTACCGTATTCTGATAGACCTCGCAGTTTAAGGTGGCGCTGCCAACCTGTATGCCTTCGCAACCGGTAGAATCTGTAAGATTATTAAATACCTTCAGGTTCAGCACATCATGCGGCATAACCGTACCGCAGGCAAGCTGCCTCCCTTGGGCGTAAAAAGAATTGCCAATGTATAAACCTTCTCCACCTGTTTTATGCACGTAATTATCATGAATTGACACATTGTCCATTGTAAAATGCCCGCGCCAGGTAGCCTCATCGCAAGATGGGTCGGTTTTAGCCATAATACCGGCAAAGCCACTGTTTCGTACCTCAACGTTGGCAATCTCAAAGTCCGAGGTCAGATTGTCCATCGTCATGCCAATATTACCGCCGTTTACATCAAAGCCATATTTAACGTTAGGGTCGCCATTGCCAAGCACCTTAAAATAGCGGCAATTTTGTGTTTTAAAACCGTAAGAAGCAGTTATGCTGGTAGAAAACGTTACTCGCCCCCCTTCATTTACAATTATAATTGGGCTGGTTATAGTTCCGGTTAAATTTTTGAGTAGCAGGGCGCCTCGGGTTCCGGCAGGGATATTGATTATAGTGCCGGGAGGAATGTTGGCACCGTCTACAAACCATTCGTTGGGTTGCACCGTGTAAGTACCATTAATAACCATACCCTGCTGCACAACAGCCGTTAAATTTCTTGCTTTGGGAGCACTGGGTTTTTCAATGAGGTTGGCCTTTTTTGTACACATGGTAAAAAATGGTACGGCCAATGCGGCCACCATCAGGCGCACAATGCAGTGTTTAATCTTCATTTGCAGTATTAAGTAGAGGTAAAAAAAATTGAACAGCTATTACAACCAATAGCTCTAACACCGTTTTATACGGCAGCATTTGCAAAATGGTTTGCTCTTTTTTCGTGCGTGTTAAAAAAACGCGCCGGTTGCTATGCCAGAAAAAAATAAATTTTAGTTAAGGTTG
>CBFGNE010000599.1:0-3297 GCA_965649995.1 uncultured Mucilaginibacter sp. | reverse complement strand
CGTGCATCCAATTACGGATTTGTATTTAATATAAAGGATAAGCTTTATACAATCGACGAAGCGCAGGACATTCTCGGAAAGTCCTTTCTATCCGAACAGGTGCAAATTGCCGAGCCTTTTTATAACGCTAATAACGATGCCAAATATCTAATGCCCAGCAAAAAGGAAGTTTATATAGTGAAGATGAAGGCTCAATAACTTATAGGTGTTAAACACTATATATTATGAACGAAGAAGAACAAAATCACGATGAGCAGGAAGCCCTGCGGATGGAAAATGAGTTCCTGCGGATGAAACTGCAGGCCGAGCATGGCGCACAATCTTTTAGTTCGGGTAATTTACCACCCGAGATAGAACACGATTTCCTAAAGAACATCATGGCGTTTGAAAATTCTTGGGCAAGCAATAAACGTGAGAAAGTGGGCGAGCTTTTAGGCAATCCGCATTTTGCCAAAGCAGATGAACTCAGCGACGATGAGATTGATACAGCACTGGCAAAATTAACCTCTTTGCTTGCAGAACATCATATGGCGCTCGACTTTTTGGGTGAGTACCCTAACCGCCTTAAATATGCATTTATTGTAGATGAATTGTTTGAGCACGAAAACAATGGCATGAAAATGCCCGGGATGACAACGCATTTCACTTACGAAGAATTTCATCCTAACCACGAACTGGATATCCGCAACCGGGCGGAGGAGTTTTTCCAGGGATGGTTTAAGCGCGACCTGGATGGAGCTTGGGGCTTATCAGACGAGTTTATTGTGGCAGGCAACGCTGTATTGAACAAGAAGCAATTAGCAGCGAGGTTTAAAAGCATATTTGATTCGTATAAGGGTTTTACCAACGCCGAATACGTCATCGGGAACATCCACTTTGAATTTAAAGGCGAAACCGGCATGGGTCATGCCGAGGGCTTTGTTAAATATGCCGCCTTTTTAGACGGCGGCCAAGAAGTAATCAAAAAAGGCCCGTTCAAAATCTACCTTCCCAGCGAGTACGGTTGGTGGACGATATTTAGTGTGGTTTTCCCGGGGTTTGAGTAGCAGTATAATCCGATTAAAGGATTTTTAAGTTTTCGGTAAAAACCAGCCCCTTATAGCGGGCTGCATCTTTTTCTCTAACAAGTAACATAAACCCAGCAGCACCGGCATAAATACCATTAAGCGTACAGCAAAGGTAAAGGCGCTGGTGTTAAAAGAGTCGACTATCCCCATGGCAAAAATAAGAGGGAAGTGCAGTATATACACCGCATACGAAACCCCGCCCAGCCAGGTACCCACCTTTAATAAATACTTGCTTACTGTATTTATTAGGCTGAAATTGAGCAATGGCAATATTATGCTAATAGCGTAATAAACTACCGACAATACAAAGTGCAAAATATGCGGCCCTGCCTGCTGCATCATATACTTGCGGGCAGTTAAAGCTATGCCGGCAACCATTATAAGGTGGATAAAAATGCACAGCATCTTATGAAATTTGAACCGTTTGCCCGAAAATATACAAACCGCGTATGTACAAAACGGCAGCCAAACCAAATCGGTATGCGACATAAAGGTTTGCCAAATCAGTTTTACCGGCGCGTATTGCAGGTGAAAATTAAACAGCAGGTAGCTTATCCGGTCGGGCAACAGATCCAAACCGGGGCGCCCGAGCACTTCGTTTACCGAGAGCAGCAGGAATAAAGCCCCTATAAGATTATTGGGATTATAAGGTTTCTCTTGTGGAACTCCATATCGTGCAATACATAAACCCGCCATCCAAAATGCAAAGCCAAATAAGTAGGATGATATTATAGGTATATGCGGGTTTGGGTAACCGATGTAAAAAAGCAATGCAATAAGCAGCGAACCAAAGAAAACAACCGCCGAATTGAGCCTGAAGTACGACAGTGGAATGAAAAGTAAGTAATATACCAACTCGTAATGTAAGGACCATGCTGGCCCATTTCCCGACAATGGCGGCACTACTAATACCTGTAACATCGCAACGTTCATAACTATATCCCACAGGGTGGCATCAAACCGCATTATCAGCAAGGTTACAAGTATCGAAACAAGGTATATGGGATATATTCTTATCAAGCGTTTCTTTATATAAGTGCCAATGGTGGCAGCAGTAAGCCCTTGCTTATTACTAATGGCGATAACATAACCCGACAGCACAAAGAACACCAGCAGCCACAAATGCCCCGTAGGCGACAGCACATTTAATAAAGTTGGCGCGTAGTATTTATTAAACGCGGTGTAAAGGATAAGCATATGGCAAAACACCACAAATATTGCCGCGTACCCGCGTAATGCCTCAAGGTTTTCGTTTATATAGTGTTTGGGTTGGGTTTGATGCATATCTATTACTGTTTCCTGTAAGGTTTGGGTAGGGTTTAATATTGTTTTATACCGATTTGGATCAAATTTACTCCATCAATCTTCGTATCAACTCAGCACTTTGCTTATTCCCTTCTTCCAGCCTTCCTTTAAAAAAGGCTTGCACCTCATTAAAATGCTTCTTGTAACCTTCCATATCGCCGTACCCAATAATGGCCGACCACTCCCGCACCGCCGAGTGGAACTCCAGGTCGTCGCCACGAATTGTCTTATCATACAGTGCTGTTTCAATCGATTCTTCCAGCAGCGCTTCGTTCTTAAACAAATACTCGGCAATGCCTAACCGTAAGCGGAACGGCGGCGTTTGGCATATCAGGTTATCGTATGGGTTTACGCCAAGGTTATGCCAGGCATCAACCATGCTTAATATGCTAAGATGCGAATTTGGTTTCTGGTGGCCGGCATCCTTCGCTAACGAAAACTCCTGCATCACCTTATCATTAAACATTATAGGCTTGCGGCTTTCGTGGAAAACAAAATCGCGCGCCCGGTAAAGGCGTCTGCGAAATTCAGTTTCCTCCTCTTTTATCATCAACTTAAACAGTTCCGATTCGGAATTGGCGTATTGCTTTACCTGCTGCCTCGCGTACGGATTTAAAATAGCAAGGCCGGCATATACGTGCGCTTTATAGCTAAAAATACGCAGTGTGGTTAATATCTTCACGTTATCAATGCCGCCAACATACGAAGCATTCTCCCAGGGGAAAAATCCGGCTGCTTTCCACGCTGTGCCCATGCTTTCAAAACCTACGTGGGTAACCGCCTGCGTATCGGCTACAATTTTATCATGCTCGTGGTAGTCGGCTATTTCTACAATATCTGTTTCCACCGCTGTAAACAGGTCCAACATACGCTGGTACGCATCACCTTCATACCTGTGTGGTATCAATATCAGTTTTTGGCCTTT
>CBFGNE010000598.1:0-3299 GCA_965649995.1 uncultured Mucilaginibacter sp. | reverse complement strand
TGTATCCTTAAAATGGAAGCACAATTTCAACAACAAGTTATACAGCGTTATTACCGCCGGTTATGATCGTTATCAATACAGTATTGCCAGCACAGCCAATGAGGTTAATGCCTATCGCTTTAATTATAACATCAGCCAAATCAATTTCAAAACTAATTTCAACTATTATTTAAACCCTAAACATACCATCGTATTTGGTTTAAACTCCTCGCGGCATAACATCAACCCAGGGAGCAATTTACCCTATGGCAGCAGTTCGGCGGTGGCCACCTTGATTATTCCTACCGAGCAGGCCCTGGAAAGCGCCCTTTATGTTGGGGATAAGTTTGACGTAAGCCCCGATTTTTCTATAAATGCCGGCCTGCGTTATTCGTTGTACAATTACCTTGGGCCGCATTCGGTAAATAATTATCCCGCCAACGAGCCAAAAGCCATCAATAATGTTATCGAAACTACTAACTATGGCAGCGGCAGTTTTATAAAAACTTACGGCGGGCCGGAAGTTAGGGTATCTGCCCGGTACGCTGTTACCGACGAATTTTCGGTCAAAGCTGCTTATAATACATTAAGGCAGTATCTTCATTTGTTATCAAATACCACAGCTATTTCGCCAACCGATATCTGGAAGCTGAGCGACCCCAATATCAAACCCCAGTTTGGAGAGCAGGTTTCGCTCGGCTTGTATAAAAACTTCCAGTCAAACACCATCGAAACTTCCGTTGAAGTATACTATAAACACCTAAACAATTACCTTGATTACCGAAGCGGTGCCACCCTGGTGCTAAACCCGCACATCGAAACCGATGTACTGCCTACACAGGGCAAAGCCTACGGGGCGGAGTTCCTTATAAAAAAATCAACCGGGCAACTGAATGGCTGGTTGAGCTATACCTACTCGCGCACCTTTTTAAGGCAAAATAACCCGAAGGCCGGGCCACTGATTAATAATGGCGACTATTACCCGGCAAATTATGATAAGCCGCACAGCATTAATTTTATAGGGAACTTCCGTTTTTCTCACCGTTATAGCTTCTCGCTCAATGCCGTTTACAGCACCGGGCGGCCTATCACTTATCCTATCGCCACTTATAATTACGATGGATCGGAAAGGATATTGTATTCGGAACGCAACCAGTACCGCATTCCCGACTATTTCCGAACTGATCTTTCCATTAATATCGACGGTAACCATAAGGTGCACCAGCTTTTCCACAACTCGTGGACTATTGGGGTTTACAATTTAACCGGGCGCAATAATGCTTACTCTACTTATTTTTCGGAACAGGGAGGAGTGATCAATGGTTACCAGCTGTCAATTTTTGCCAAACCGATACCGTTTGTTAATTATAATATCCGATTTTGATGGTACAGAAAAATAGATATCAACCCATATGGGCCAATAAAAAAAGCCTGCGCCACCTAAAAGCCGTGCTGGTGCTCCTGGCAATTTTATTTGCCGTTAATATAAGCAAAGCACAGGTTTTAAATAGCCTGCAAAACAAATTTGCACAGTACCAGGGCAACATTCTGCGCGAGAAAATATACACACATACCAACAAAAACTTTTACCTGGCCGGCGAGATATTGTGGTTTAAATTGTATTGTGTAGACGATAGCACCAATATAACTACGGGGATGAGCAAAGTGGCTTATGTGGAATTATTGGACAATAACCACATTGCGGTAATGCAGGCAAAAATTGAGTTAAAAGATGGCGGCGGCAATGGCTCGCTGGTTATTCCTTTTTCTTTACCGAACGGCAATTACCTGCTGAGGGCGTATACCAGCTGGATGAAAAATTTTGGGCCGGGCGTTTTTTTCGAAAATCAATTAACTATCGTAAACCCAGTAATACCGCCGGCCATACCTGCTGCGCTTGCTGCGCCCGTGTATGATATTCGGTTTATGCCCGAAGGCGGGCATTTGGTTAGCCACATTGCAAGTAAAGTGGCAATTAAAATAACCGGCCCGGATGGAAAAGGTGTTAACTGCGCAGGCGCCATTATAAATAAACAAAACGATACCGTAGCCCGTTTTAAAACGCTAAAGTTTGGGATAGGCAGCTTTGTATTTACGCCACAAACCGATAACGCCTATAAAGCGATAATTTATCTGAACGGGCAGCCAGTAGTAAAGGATCTGCCGGGGATTAGTGCTGCCGGCTATGTAATGCAGGTAAACCCTGCCGATGATGGCTGGGACGTTCAGGTGCAAAGCTCGGTTGGTGCATCAACTGTTTTCCTTCTCGCTCACAGTAAACATGCAGTGAGATCGGCCCAGGAAGCATCATTATCCGACGGGAAGGCCGCTTTCCATATCAGCAAAAGCAAACTCGATGATGGATTAACCTACCTTACCCTGTTTAACGGCCAGCAACGCCCGGTATGCGAACGGCTGGTTTTTAAAAAGCCTTCAAAAAAACTGATAGTGGCCGCACAGCCCGATAGTAAGGCTTATGGAACACGCAAAAAGGTGAGCTTTGATGTATCCACACAAGGCCAGGATAGTAAAGCAACCGCTGCAAATTTATCGGTAACCGTTTACCGGAATGATGAATTGCAAAACGCCGATGCAGGCAATATATCGAGCTATTTGTGGATTTCTGCCGGGCTCCAGGGCCATGTGGAGTCGCCCGGTTATTATCTTGAGAATAACGGCAAGGATGCTGACGAAGCATTGGATAACCTTTTACTTGCCCAGGGCTGGGCCCAGTTCGACTGGGATCGGATTTTGGCAGGCGGCCCGGCAACGTTCACTTATTTGCCTGAATACACCGGGCATATTATAACTGGCCAGGTAGTTAGTACTATAAGCAAGGCACCTGGCCGAAATGTTACCGGTTATTTAAGTGTGCCAGGCATCCGCCAGCAATTGTATCCATCAATAAGTGATTCAACGGGGCGGTTGCTGTTCAATACACGCGACTTCTATGGTTCCGGTGAGATCATTGTTCAAACTAATTCCCAAACGACGGACAGCACCTATCGCATCGATATTAAAAGCCCCTTTTCGGATCAATACTCGGCTACCACAATACCGTCTTTCGCGCTGTTGCCCGCTATGGAAAGCGCCCTTACCGAAGGCAGTATAAACATGCAGGTGCAAAATGTTTTTAAGGGTAACGAGCTGAAAGAGTTTTATGCCAAACAAATAGATGCCGATACGTTTTACGGCACCCCTGGTAAAACGTACAAACTGGATGACTACACTCGCTTTGCCACCATTGAAGAGGTGTTGCGGGAGTATGTGGCCTCTATTTCTGTTTCAAAACGGCAGGACAAATTCAATGTCCGCATACT
>CBFGNE010000597.1:0-3305 GCA_965649995.1 uncultured Mucilaginibacter sp. | reverse complement strand
TTTAGGCGCATCAGTTTCAGGGCCTTGCCCATTTGGTTTTCTACGGTTTTTACAGAAAGCCCCATCTGGTCGGCAATTTGTTGGTATCGCAACTGCTCAAACCGGCTCAGCTGAAAAATGGTGCGGCATTGCTGCGGCAATTCGTTTATGGCCTGTCTGATGTGCCTCTCCAGTTCGTTGGCTACCACCTTATCTGCCTGCTGCCCTTCCTGCTGATCCATTTGGCCGGTATAATAAACCTCAAAATTGGCCTTCACTTTTTGGTGTTTTAAGTAGTTGAGGCTTTCGTTATGCACCGCACGGTAAAGGTAAGCCTTTAACGAGCCATCCGTTTTCAGTTGCTCCCGCTTTTCCCAAATGCGGCAGAACACATTTTGCACTATCTCTTCCGCCAGCTCATCATCCTTTAAAAAAGTAAAGGCATAGGCGTGCAAGCTTTTAAAATGGCTTTTAAATACCTGTTCAAAAACCTTCTCGCTACCTTCTTTCAATAAAGTTATAACCGAACTGTCGCTGTATTCCACTCTTAGCGGCTTTTTATGCGCTAAATATAGGAGCTTTCGCGGTTAAAACCATGTCGTTTTAAGCCAGCTGTATCTGTATCGTATAAAGTGAGTGATGGATATCCACCTTGCTGCATATACCATTGGTATAGGTATAATAATTATAGTTGCCGTCGGGTAGGTCTATGCGGTAGATGTGGTTGCCTGTTTGTTTTACCATTAAAAATTGTTGGAAGTTATCAGAGTACACCTGCAAATTATCGGCGGGTTCGTGCATATATAGCAGCATCAGGTTGGCATTGATGTTTTTTTGGTTTACTGTGCCGCTTTTACCCTCGGCTGCGGTTTGGTAGGCATCGCCCGCCGCGATGGTTTGGCGGTTTGCCTTTTCCTTGCCATTTACGTTCCGCAACACATGCGAACTTATCAGCCTACCGTTTTGAAACGTTGACTCTTCGTTGCAATTCACCCGGATGCTGAAGATGAAGCGCATCTTTACTTCGGATATCATTTTAAGGTAGAGGTTCTCGCCGCTCCGTTTCTGGTAAAGGTCCAGGTGCCCAACAACTTTGCCACTGTGCAGCACATTATATTTTGTGGTTTGTTCCTGCGCGAATATCGGCGTGCATGATGCGAGCATTAAAATTAATGCAGCGGTGTTTTTTATCGATTTAAAATTCCTGCTTTCCCGGTAACGGCTTATGGCCGGCATGGCATATTTCTTAAAAAGCCATGATATTAATGCGATGATCATTGTGTGTATTTGTTTTATACACGTAGTACAATGATGAGGGCGATTACCCCTATGCGACGGATAAAATATTGACCGGGTTTAATAATTGGGTGATTTAGCAGGTTTTGGAACCTGGTCTGACAGCTTAATACCGTGCAAATTCAATATTTATTATTGAATTTGCACGGTTGAGATGAAGCGAGACAGCCTGTTTTGCGCCATGATCATATCAGGGAGGTAAATGAACCTACCTAACTCCTTGAAAGGCGCTGTGCCTGCAATCAGCCTAACAACTATTTCGCTAACAACTCATCCAAATTACCCAGCCCCATCTTAAAGCCTTCTTCAAAGCCCATGCTGATAATGGTTTGCAGGCCTTCTTCCGAATCAAAGGTAATCTCGATGTTAACGGTTGTGGCATCGCCCTTGGCTTCAAAGCTTTTGCTCCAGTGCATTACCGGGAAATCAGGATTATCATTGTAGGCTTCGTCGCAAAAGCTAACAGCGTTTGTGATCCTGTCCTCAACAGCAATGGTTTTAAAAAGCTCCTTACATAGTGATGTATCGCCCTGCGGGCCTATCATCGCATAAATCCACATGCCGCCTTCTTTAAAATCCATAATTTTGGTTTCGGCGCGGTATGGCTTTGGCGCCCACCACTGGTCTAATATTTCCGGCTCCGTCCAAGCGGCCCATACATCAGCCAATGGCGCTGCAAAATCCCTTACTACGTTAATTTTTTTGTTTGGAAGATCTTTAGTGAAAATCATATCGTTTTTTTTATTTTATTGCAACCTTTCAGTTGCAAATATAAATGCAACCAATCAGTTTCGCAAATTTTATTTTATAAATTTAAAAAGCCGCACCTCTCGGTACAGCTTTTTAAATTTAACTTATGGAATTAACGTTATGACGGCGATGTGGGCGACTGCGCTCTTAGTGCGGATTGAAAAATCTTAATCAGCTATTTGCTCCAATACACCAGGTTGGTTTAGCGGCAGTGAAAAACAAAAACTGCTGCCCTTGCCAACCTCGCTTGTGATGGTAAAACGACCATTATGCTTTTTGACAATTTCTGATGCTATGTACAGCCCAAGGCCAACACCCTGGTAATGCATAGCTGTTTTGCTTACCCGGTAAAAGCGGTTAAATAATTGGCTTATGTCTTCTTTATCTATGCCTATGCCAAAATCTTGTACTACAACAACAATTTGGCCGGCCTTTACCTCGGCATTTACGAGTATCAACGAAGCATTTGGGGAGTATTTTATTGCATTATTGAGGAGGTTGGTCATCACCTGTTCTATCCGGAACTGATCGCCCGTGTAGTGCACATCGATATCATTTTCCAGCAGTATTTGGTGGTGGTTTGCTATTTGCTGTACATTAAAGATGCTGTTGGCTAATGCGTCCGAAAAATTGAACCCCTGTATGTTCAGGTCTATTTGCCCGGCGTTTATTTTGGTAACATCCAGCAGGTCTTCTATCAGCCGCTCCAGCCGCTTTATGCTGTGGCTTGCGTTCAATATAAAGGCGTAACTTTTATCGGTTTTGTTTGCCGTTTTTTCCAGCAGTTGGTTAATTGCTTTTATACTTGTTAACGGCGTTTTAAATTCATGGCTTACCATATTAAAAAACTCATCCTTTTTGGCTTCTGCTTCTGCCCGTCTGGCTTTTTCTGCCGCCTGTAAAAGCAGTTCGGTATCGGCAATAATAAGTTCCTGCGCGCGCTTTTCTTTTTCTGCGTTCTGAAAAATTAGTTCTGCATTGGCTATGACTAACTCAGCAGCGCGTTTTTCTTTTTCCTCGTTTTGAAAAATTAATTCTGTGTTGGCTATTATCAGTTCGGCCGCCCTGGTTTCCCTCTCTTTATTTTGAAAAACCAATTCGTTATTGGCTATTATCAATTCGGCTGCCCGCTTTTCCTTTTCTTCGTTCTGAAAAGCTAATTCGCGATTGGCCACAACCAGTTCTGCCGCGCGCTTTTCTATTTCCCGGTTTTGTAACGTCAATTCGGCGTTTGCCAATAATATCTCGGCTGCCCGTTTTTCCTTTTCGCTGTTTTGAAA
>CBFGNE010000596.1:0-3307 GCA_965649995.1 uncultured Mucilaginibacter sp. | reverse complement strand
GCTATTTGCTGCATCACCTGCGAGCCCCAAACAAGGCTTACCAGCATATCCTCCTGCGATACCTTCCAATCCTCGCGGGCATCGTTCTTTGCTATACTACCAAAGTAATTTCGCCAGGTGGTGTAAATGCTTTTGATATTGCCTTTTTGCCCGCTGCCGATGAATGGGCCTTCTTTCCAGCCGGCATCCTGCAAGGTCATCCCAACCGGGTGGGGCATGCCTGCGGCCATGGCTGCGTTTATGTATTGCGGCGAATTATTCCAGGCAATGGTTTGCCAGGTAGATTGGGGCGCTAATTTTTCCACGGCGTACCTCGGCGAAGTAATAATGCTGCTACCGTCGGGGCTTATCCAGTTCACCAACTCGCCGGTGTGGCCTTGGGTATAGCCTCCCCAACAGGTGTTCGGGTTTTTTAGCGATGCATATTTAAAGCCAAACGACTTTAACAGCTGCGGCAGCGCGCTGGTAAAACACGGCTCCTCTGATGAATAAGTAGTAAAAACCGCCCCCGGGAAATGCGCCCTTACCATCTTCATGCCATAGCTAAACTGGCGGATAATGCTCTCGCCGGAGATATTGTAATTGTAGGCCTGTGCATATTCCGGGTTTACGTATTCGATGCGGCCATTGAGGGACTGATCTGCAAACAGGGCTTTAAAATCGGCGTAAGCGGCAGGGTCTACTGCCCGGGCACGTGCCCAGGTTTCGGGCTCCAACTCAATGTTTATCTTCCATGCAGGGTTGTTCTTCAACATATCTGCCATAAAGCGGGTATTCCAGTCGGGGTAATGCCCCCAAATGCCGCCGTGGTAACCATCGATATAATAAGCAGTTTGTGCCGATGCAGGTAGCGCTAATAAAACAGCAGCGGCAACCAGTGTAGCCCGAAAAAAGTCAGGGAAGAATTTCATCATCATTAATCAACTAAAGTGAGCTCGAAACGGTGCGGAACTGGTTTATTGATGGTATACATTACATTGGTTAGCAAGTCCATTTCCTTTTGCCAGGCATCGCGCACTGCTTTGAACCGTGCCTTTTGATAGGTTGGGATAGTTATGGCGACGAAGAAATCCTTCCTACCGTACTTCTGCAATGAATCTAATGTTGCCTCGCCATCGTTAAACAGCATGCCTTTGGGTTTCAGGATGGAATAGTGCATCCAGTAATACTCGCGCAGGCGGCGTTCTATTGTCCAACGCTCCTCGTTAATATGAATTAAGGCCAAGGCTTGCTGGTATTGAGGTGTTGTATTGATCAGCGCGAGGTTTAGCCCGTTAGCAAGATCGGCAGTACTATAAGTGCCAATGGTTTTTCCATCTATCTTTAAAGTGTACTTCCCATCCGCCAAACCATTAACCTGAAGCATTTCTTTATTAAATTCTTCGGTAAACGGAATAATTTTCAAGGCTTCGGATTGCGCTTTTTGCGGCCGGCCGAATCCGCCGGCGATAGTATCCATGGGATATGGCAGCGAATTAGCGAGGTAGGTGAATTTGATATTTTTGACCTCTATTACAGGTTGCGTAATAACACAATTTTCCGCTAAACCGATTTTTTTATTTTTTGCATTTATAATTACGTTTGCCACACTTTTGCTACCAAGCCCCTGCGATTTTAGGAATAGGTAGGCCATCACCATTTGCCCGTCGTTTGTGGGGTGGATGCGGTCGCTGCCCTGTAGGGTGAAGGTCGAATCTGTTTGCTGCCCGCGCCCGTTAATGGCAGTCATTGGGGTGCCGAAATCAACAAAATCCCAATTATTTTTAACTGCAACTACACGCTGTTCTGCCGCTATTTTTTGCATGGCTGCATTTTTATTTAGCAAAGGCGTATTTTTTATTTTAGCGGTTTCGTCGTATGGAGAGGAAGCGACCATGATCTTTCTAACCGCCGGGTATTGCCTCAATTTATCGGCTATCAAACCAAAATTCTTTAATGATTCGCCCACTTTAGCGGTATAAACCGAGTCTGCCTTAGCACCTTTAAGGTTTTGATAACCTGTATCATTCATCCCAAAGGTTAAGGTAACAACGGTTGGTTTTTTGGCGAATACATCAGTATCCAGGCGTTCGTACATCTGCCGGGCCACATCGCCACCTATGCCAGCGTTAAAAAATTGCATCCGGCGGTTGGGGAAATGTGTTAAATAATACATCCAGATGTACGAGTGGTAATGCCCGCCATCGGTTATACTGTTCCCAACAAATACCACCCTATCGCCCGTTTTAAAAGGCATTATAGTTTGCGCATAAACGCAACCTGTTGCCAAAAAAGCAGCGAAGAAAGCCAGTAACCTCTGTTTCATGAAACAAAGGTATAAAAAGCTAAATCAATTTAGCAAATTGTAACTAATTTGTTGTGTTGGCTTGTTAAGTCTTTGCCAGAAGGCACCCGGGCGGTTTAAGCCAAAACAAAGAAAGCTACTCCCAGTAAACAGGAGCAGCTTTCTTCAACTTTTAAGCTTTGTACTATGCTTTTATAAAAGCTAACAGGTCTTAGTTTATTGTGGCAGCCTCGGTGGTTGGCATACCATGCGGGAAACCGGGATACAAAATAAGTGTTCCGTTCTTTAAAAGTTTTACGGCCTTTTCCGCTGTAAGTTGGTATGGAACAATCTGGTCGTCTTCGCCGTGCATAACTAATACCGGCACCTCAACGCTTTTTAGGTCTTCGGTAAAATCCGTTTCCGAAAAAGCCTTGATACAGTCGTAATGCGATTTTATACCGCCCATCATGCCCTGGCGCCACCAATTATCCATAACGCCCTGCAATACTGTAGCCCCCTCTCGGTTATACCCGTAAAAGGGCGTTGTAAAATCCTTAAAATATTGCGGGCGCTTAGTTGCGGTACCTTCGCGTATGCCGTCAAATACCGATAGTGGGATGCCATCCGGATTATTTTCGGTTTGCGCCATAATGGGGGTAACTGCGCTAACGAGGACTGCTTTGGCTACACGGCCCTGGCCGTACTTTGCAACATAGCGGATAACTTCGCCGCCACCGGTAGAATGGCCTACATGTATAGCGTCTTTTAAATCGAGGGCTGCAGTTAGCTCGGCAACATCAGCGGCATAGGTATCCATATCGTTGCCAACAGCAGTTTGGGTAGACCGGCCGTGGCCGCGGCGGTCGTGGGCTATAACACGAAAGCCCTGCTCCAGGAAAAACATCATCTGTGCGTCCCAGTCGTCGCCTGATAAGGGCCAGCCGTGGTGGAAAACTATTGGCTGCCCGGTACCCCAGTCCTTGTAAAAAATTTCGGTGCCGTCTTTTACTGTAATCTTACTCATTTTGTTGGATTTAATAT
>CBFGNE010000595.1:0-3309 GCA_965649995.1 uncultured Mucilaginibacter sp. | reverse complement strand
TGAACCTGGTGGTGACCGCACGGAAACGTTTGTTGTAAACCGGACCGGTTAAAGAGAAGCCATTATCGTTGGTTTCGAAAGGTGGGGTTTGTTTTTTGCCGAATGCAAGCCGCTGTAATTTCGGTTCGTCATACCCTCCCCAGGGCGATACCCAAACACCCAAAGCCGCGCCGCTTGCTTTGGTAGCTTCTGATAACTTGCTGAAACCGTGGGGGAACCCGCTATTAAATTGCCATAGGGACTGGTTATCGTCCCAACCATCGTCAAACAAAAAGGCATCCATTTTTACACGGCGTTTTTTTACAAGGTTATCGGTAAATACTGTTATCCTGTCGAGGCAGTCTGTTTCGTTAAGTTTTCTGTCCACCCATGAAAGGTCGAACCAGGAATTATAATGCAACACCTGCCTGTATGGTTGGGCACGTGCCAGTTCTGTATAATAAAGAAAACCCCGACGCAATTGGCCCTTAGGCGTAACGCCGTATACTGCGGATATGGTTAGCGGTTGTCCCGCTCTAAGCGCCTCCTGCCTTGGTAAATACACGGTAGTGAAGGCCTTTGTCGTGCTCACCTGACTCATCGGATGCTCTAAAGCAAAGAACATGGTGCCCTTAACTAAAGGCGAACCATCAACCGCACCTACCTGCTTTAAGGCTGCCGATGAAGGCAGTTTAACCAGGGTTATCCTGCTGATCTTAACCGAATCGGTGCTTTGGAAAGTAAAAGTTTGGGTTACAAAATTGGCACCATCGATTAAGCTGGCCTGCCAGTTTACCGTTATGCCGTTTTTTGCGTTTTGCAGTACTGCCTGTATTTGTTTTCCGGGGTTTTTATAGTCTGCAATGATGACCTTCGGGTTACCTGTTAACACAAAATCATTGGAGGTAAGGATGTCGCCGTTGCCTTGTTCCAATTCAAAAAGCGGAGTATTTGATAAAATTAAATGGGATTGGGTTTGCTTATCTTCAAAAGCGGAGATACTTATGCGGTTATTTTTCGCCAGCAAGGATAAGCCCAGCACCTTGTTCTGCAACATTATACTACCACTTGAAATGCTTACGGCCGCCTTACCCGGCTGCACGCCGCTGTAGGTTATTTGCGCAAAGCTTTGCCGGCAGCAGCAAACTAAAGCAAGCACTAATACGATTACGATTTTATTAAGCGTTGGCATTATTAAAAAGGATTGCTATTGATATATTTTTCCCATGCCCATGCCGAAGCCAGCATATCATCAAGGGTGAGTTCTGCTTTCCAGTTAAGCACGGTTGCGGCTTTGTTTACATCTCCCCAGATCTTCATGATGTCACCTTCGCGCGGGGCACCAATGCGGAAATTAAGCGCAACACCGTTTACCCGTTGAAATGCATGCAGCACTTCTAATACAGAGTTACCGTTACCCGTGCCGATGTTGAAGGTCTCGTAAACCGAGTCCATCTTGCCAGCTTCCATACGTGCAATGGCTGCTACGTGCGCTTTGGCGAGGTCTACCACGTGGATATAATCGCGGATGCAGCTGCCATCAGGGGTGTCGTAATTATCGCCGTAAACTGTTAAAAACTCACGCTTGCCAATGGCGGTTTGGGTTACAAAAGGTACCAGGTTTTGCGGAACGCCGTTTGGCAGTTCGCCTATTAATGCCGAGGCATGTGCACCCACCGGGTTAAAATATCTCAGGGCTATAACCTTGAGATTACTGTTGGCACCGGCTGTTTCGCGCAGAATCTCCTCGCCTATCTGTTTGGTATTGCCATATGGCGATTCGGCGGTTTTTACGGGTGCGGTTTCAGTAACAGGCAATACATCCGGCTGACCATAAACAGTACATGATGACGAGAACACAAAATTGATCTTACGCCCGGCAAATGCGCCAAGCAAATTCACCAGCGTGCAGATGTTGTTCTCGTAATAAAGTAATGGTTCTTTAACCGATTCACCAACCGATTTTGATGCAGCAAAATGAATAACGCCGGTAAGATCCTGGGTGGCGTTAATAAATTCGGTAAGTGCGACCTTATTGCGCAGATCAAGCTGGATAAATTGAGGTGCTATCCCGGTGATAGCGGTTATTTGCCCCAGCACTTTAATATGTGAATTGGATAGGTTATCTAATATAATAACCTCGTAGCCGCTATTTTGCAACTCAACAACCGCATGGGAACCAATGTAACCTGTTCCACCGGTAACTAAGATCTTCCCTTTTTTTAAAGTGCTCATTTTGTTGTGTTTTAAATTGTGTGGTTAAAGGCAAATACTAACGCGCGTATCGAGTGCTCGAACACGCATTCTTTAAAACTTAATATGTACACCCAAATAAGTTCAAAATATACAATAGCTATTCGCTTTCACAAATATGCGATTTATTTTGCGTGTGCGTACACATTTTTCAAAAATATTTTTCACGGGGAAATCCGTTCTGGTTTAAACGGGAAGCAGCGTATTTTATAGATCAGGAAAAAACTACCGAGCCAAAAAATTCCGGCAGGTGAAATTCGGGATAAGGGTGCTTAACGGGTGCCCAACTCAAAAAATGCGGTTCGGGCAATTCGTCACCGCATTTGTAGAAATTGACCCGGCATTTTTGTTCGGTCAAATCATTTATGGAATGATGAACAAACACGCTAATGGGAAAAAACAGGGTAAGCTCCCAGTTGCACAAACCAGCCTCGTTATCCTGCTGCTCCATAGTACTTAATGTATCTATAGTTGCAATAATAGCAACCGGCAAGTCTTGCCGGTTGTTTTTTCCTTCACCGTAACCGCATAGCGCGGTACCAACGGAGTTGAATTCAAAATTATAGTACCCCTTTTCATCGCCGAAGGCAATAAAGAATTCTACGCAGCTATCCTTATAAACCGGGTCGTTGATATGCTTATACCGGGCAAGCATATGTTGCTCGCTCACTTTATATTTTAAATATATCCCGTTATCGTTGTGCGAAAGTGAGCACGACACCTTGGGCAAATGACCATTACGATGCCATGGCGCCTCCCCTATCGCCTCCCATTGCTGCCCGTCTAAAAAAGTGGAGATACTTTTCATTCCCTGTTCAGCAATAAATTGGGGAAGGGGTTGGCTTTTAAAATGCTTCATTTTATTTGTACGACGAATATTGCGTGTCCGCACACAAATATATAAAAATGGATGCCGAAAACATGTATCTGTCAAAATTAAACCTCTACAACGGTATCGCCCTTTTCGTCGCGGAAGCAATTCAAATAGTGTCAAATTTGGAGGTTAAATCACGCTTATATGATTTTGTGATATATTCCATGCGTACAAATGAAATCATCGCGGCCGAACTAAGGTGT
>CBFGNE010000594.1:0-3310 GCA_965649995.1 uncultured Mucilaginibacter sp. | reverse complement strand
GCTGCAAATTGGGGTAGCCGGTGGCGTGGCGGTTAAAACGGGTACGCGGCTAACTGTTACAAATAAGTCGGTAGCGTTGCCAGGGCAGCCATTGGTTGTAGGGGTGATGGTATATTTAATTACGGCATCGGTTGCGCCGGTGTTTGTTATCACATCATTTATGGTATTCCCTTGTCCTGTTGGCTGAAACCCCGTAGCGGCTCCCGAGAAAACACTCGCTGTCCAATTATAGGTAGAAACGGGGTTTTGCGACTTTATGGTGTAACTAAAGTTAGCGCCTGTGCAAACCTCGGCCGTTTTGGTGCTGGTGATATTGTCTTTAAGGGTAATAGTAATAATTACAGGTGCCGAAATTACATTACAGGGCGCTGCCAGGTTGGTGGTTACTTCCAGGCTAATGGTAGCTGTCCCTGCGGCTATCTCTGCAGCAGAGGGCGTGTAAGTTGGCTTCTTTGCATTTCGGTCGGGGCTAAATGTCCCGGTGCCGCCAACCCATTGAAAACTGTTGTAAACTCCGGTGATATCGGCATCCAGGAACGTTGAACTGCCTTCGCAGATGGTGCGGTCGCCGCCTGTGGTTATAATCGGGGCTTCCTGGAAAGTGAGCTTTTGAGAATCTGAAGCAGGCCCGCAGTTGTTTACATGGTTTACCGTAATGGTATAGGTTTTGTACTCGGTGAATATGATATCAGGGTATTTGCTGTTTGCTGTTGTGCCGTTTGCAAAACTGAAGGCGCCGCCGGTAACCGTCCACGTGTAGGTTGTAGGCAAAGCTTTAGAAGTTCCCGTTAACGTTGTTTTAGTGGTTGTGGCCGTATTGCTGAATGAGATAACCTTGTCTTTTCCACAGATAAGGGCATCAGCAGAAAGTTTGGCTACCGGACTTAAGTTTACTACCACGTCCTGGGGTTCTGACGATACAAACCCGCAACTTTGTGTGGTAATATCCAATTGTACGGTGTATACTCCCGATGTGTTAAAATCAAACTCTGGTACTTTACTATTTGCATTTGTACCGTTTATATACCTGAATGTAGTTGGCGTAACGCGCCAGGTATAAGTAGTATTAGGGTCGCAATTTTCATCAACCACCGAGGTATTGACAGGGATGAGTGAGCCGGCTGTACAAATAGTTGATCCGGGCAAAGTAAAACTTGGCTTTGGCGCGTTTTGAATACAGATGTTGATCACGGTATCCTTTACATCGCAAATATTATTTCCGTTTTGTAAATGCAGCCCCACAAAATGTTGTCCGTTTGTAGTGAAGGTATATTCAAGGGATTTTTCCAGCGGGTAATTTACGGCCACAACCACGCCATCTACAACCCAGGTGTATAAGGCATTTTGGTTTGTACAATCAAACGAGGTACTGTTAGGGTCCTGGCCGGGGACGGACTTGTTGCCAAATGTAACAGGCGTGTTAGTACACGCTGTTTTGTCGGCGCCTATAATGTTTTTTGGCGGCTCAATCACCCGCGCGTAGCCTGTAACCGGTGTGCCCAATTTACCGCAGATAGGGCTTGTTGGCTGTAGGTCTATCTGGAAAACATTTTGCAGTCCGTTTGCCACGTTGCCGCAGGATGCTTTTTTATAGGTATGGTCTATAAATCCGCCGCTGGCCACAATATCGCAAAGCGTATAATTGGTGCTTAACCCATCGCCCCAGGTAACGCTGTAAATTAAACCAGGGTAATTTTTCTGGATGCCGTTTGGTGAGTTAATATCAACGCTATAGCTAAGTTTATTTTGGCCGTTTAAGCATACCTGGTTACTACCCGATGCACCGAAGCTGTTATTAACCAGGTTGTTAATAAGGGAATAAGCCTTGGTGCCAACGGTACCCGCAGCGTCTACCGCCTTGACAAACACGGTATAGTTAGCAGCTTTTGCTTTAAAAGGCTGGTTGGGCAGTGGTAATACCGCTTCACTTGTTTGAGAAAGCTCATTAAAAAAGCTCGCGATTGCAGTAGCGCCTGCGGATGATGCGTTTACAAAAGGGTAGGCTGTATTATCTGTTCCGATACATGCGCCGAATACCTCTGGGGTGTTTGCGCTGATAGCTTGCGAGCTTACCCCTGCGGTTACGCCTGCTACAGCCTTCACCTCAAATGGCCCCGAAGTAACGGGTAGTATGGCCGGGTCGGTGCATTGGATGCGTACCCTGTAATTTGTACCTGCTGTGGTTGTAAGGGGAATTACGCCATTTACAAAAGTGCCGTAAAAACCTGTGTAGCTGCCTATAGGTGCTTGCGCGCCAAAGTTACCGTTAGCATCAGACAAGTAGAGGTTAAATTTATTGGTTGAGCTGGCGCAGGCGGTTGTAGTATTTAAATGGAACGGCACGCCAATTGTTGAACCCCGACCGTAAGGACCCGGATCGATGTTGCTAATGGTAACAACCTGTGCAAATGCGCCGGCTACAACAATGCAGCAAAAAGTAAAGGCAAGAAATAAAATCTTTGTAAATATTCTCTCCATCAAATCTCATTCATAGCAAACCTTGGCAGGATGCTAAAATAACAATATTGTTACACATTATATACGGCTTTTTAAGCCAAAAAGCGATTTATGGTTGTATACGTAAACGAAATAAACTGGTTGCCCTGAATAAAAAAATTACCTAAAAGATAATTATTGCATTAGTTTAGGCCCTTATTTTATAAATTTAATAAACGGGCGATGTTTAACCAAAAAACAGGTACGATATAAAAATTGCGGCGATTACACCGGCCAGGTCGGCTATTAAGCCGGCGGGGATAGCGTAACGCGATTTTTTGATGCCAACCGAGCCAAAATACAGCGCTACAATATAAAACGTAGTATCAGCCGAACCATTAAATACCGAACCAAGCCTGCCGGCAAAACTATCGGCACCAAAAGTTTGCATAGTGCTTATCATCATTGCTTTAGAACCCGACCCGCTTAAGGGTTTTACGTAGGCCACCGGTAATGCATCCACAAAACGGGTATCCAATCCGGCTTTTACACAAGCCCAGCGTACGCCGTCGTTCAGGAAATCTAAAGCACCACTGGCCCTAAATACGCTGATAGCCACCAGCATGGCCACCAGGTAGGGTATTATTTTCACCGATACCTCAAAACCCGATTTTGCCCCGTCTATAAACGACTCGAATACGTTTACCTTTTTAAATAAAGCGCCAATAATAAATATCACTGGTATCGAAAATAATAGCGTATTGCTGATAATGCCAGATACCACCTGTATCTGTTCCTTATCGAGGTATTGCGTAAAGTACCATACCATGCCGGTTATAAATAGCGTAAGGCCGCCAAGCCATGCAATAATAAC
>CBFGNE010000593.1:0-3311 GCA_965649995.1 uncultured Mucilaginibacter sp. | reverse complement strand
CAACAAACAAGGAATAAAAACACAAACATTTAAAACAACAACATCATGGAAAATACAATAAACGGCATCCACCACATTACTGCAATAGCAGGCAATGCCAAACGCAATCATAATTTTTATACCAATGTTTTAGGCCAGCGCCTGGTTAAAAAAACCGTAAACTTCGATGACCCAGAAACTTACCACCTATACTACGGCGATAAAGAGGGTACACCCGGCACTATCCTTACTTTCTTCCCATGGGAAGGCATCCAAAGCGGCAGGAGAGGCGCAAGGCAGGCAACCGAAATTGGTTACTCGGTACCAAAAGGTAGCCTCGATTTTTGGGTGAACCGTTTCGAAAAACACAACGTGATCTATAACAAAGTAGCCGAAAAATTTGGCGAAGAATACCTTACCGTGTTAGACCCTGACGGTTTGAAACTGGAGCTTACAGCCTCAAAAACAGCAGATACCCGTTTACCATGGGAAACCGAGGAGGTTACAGCAGATAACGCTATTAAAGGTTTTCATAATGTAACCATCACCACCAACAAAATGCAGGCAACAGCTGATATTTTAAGCGGTGTATTCGGTTATAAATTGTTAGAACAGCACGTAAACCGCTACCGTTTTGTAACTGACGCGGTTGAAAATGCCAACATTGTTGACCTTGTAGAAGTAGCCGGTGAAGTTGCAGGGCACGTGGCCGGTGGCAGCGTACACCACGTTGCCTTTAGAGTAGCCAACGAAGAAATATTGATGCAATACCGCGAGAAGATTGCCGCTTTAGGTTTACATATTACCGATAAGATCGACCGTAATTACTTCTACTCACTGTACTTCCGCGAACCGGGAGGTGTGTTGTTCGAAATTGCTACCGATAACCCGGGCTTTGCAGTTGACGAACCAGTTGAAGAATTGGGCCAGAACCTGAAATTACCTGCACAGCACGAGAGGTTCAGGTCGACTTTAGAAAAATGATTACCAAGTTTGGTTTAATTATGTATAACCACACAAAACAAATAAAAACGGCGGGTGCGGCACCTGCCGTTGCCAAAGGCGCTTTAATACTGCTACATGGTAGGGGCGGCACAGCTGCCAATATTATAGGCATAGCAAATGAGCTTGATGTAGATGGTTTTGCCCTTTACGCACCGCAGGCCACCAACAATAGCTGGTACCCATTAAGCTTTTTAGCGCCCGATGCGCAGAACCAGCCGGCTTTAGATTCGGCATTGCAAATGGTTGATGAAACCGTGAAACAGGTATTGGCAGATGGTACTCCGATGCATAAGATTTACTTCCTGGGCTTTTCGCAGGGGGCGTGTTTAACGCTGGAATACATTACCCGCCACGCCCAGCCTTTTGGCGGCGCGGTTGCCTTTACGGGCGGATTGATAGGCGAGCGCTTAAACCTGGAGAACTACAAAGGCGATTTCATCGGCATGCCGGTTTTGATCACCACCGGGAACCCCGATCCGCACGTACCTTTAACAAGAGTAGAGGAAAGCGTAAAAGTGTTAAAGAGTATGGATGCAGCGGTAACGCTTAAAGTTTACAACGGCAGGCCGCATACCATCAGCCAGGAAGAGATAGAGCTGGCTAACAGCACCATATTTATATGAACAAACTGATAGCATGGCTGTTGGCTTTATACACGGCAAGCAATTTTAAAAAGCTGAGGAAATGAATTACGACGATATAGAACTGATAAATAACGAAGCAATCCACAATTTTGAACTGTTTGTGGATGGGCAGCGCGCCTTTATCGATTATAAAACCAAAGGTGATAAGATCTACCTCATCCATACCGAAGTGCCCAAAGAGTTGCAGGGCCTGGGCGTTGCAGAGGCTATTGTAGAAAAGGCTTTTAAATATATAGAGGCACACAAACTAACGTTGATACCGCTTTGCAGCTATGTGCAGGTTTTCCTGCGGAAACATCCCGAGTGGGACAAGCTTTTAGCCGCATAACACCATGGAGCAGTTTAAAGTAACCCGGGTTTATGCCGATGAAAACGGCGACAGTTGCTTTGATGAGATGTTTTATCCGTTAACTGATAAAGGTCCGATAGGGCAGCTATCAGAGAATGTAGTGGTAAAAGCAGTGCAGTTTAGAAAAGTACCAGCGGGATATAACGATCTGCATACTGCGCCTCAAAAACAATACGTTGTGCTTCTGGATGGCGGTGTAGAAATAGAAACATCGCTTGGCGAAAAACGAAAGTTTGCGCAGGGCGAGGTTTTATTAATGGAAGATACTACTGGCAAAGGGCATCGCAGCAGTAACCTTCAGCAAAAGGAGCGGAGTTCGTTGTTTATTATTGTCTGAATCAGAATTTTCAGAATTTGATCGGCGCAAATTTTTGAAATCAAATTCGTGCAATTAGCCTTAATTCGTGCAATTCGTGTTAATTAAACTCCTGCGATACTTTCCGCGCAGGGCTATCCAGCTTAGCGCTTTTGCGTACACCGCCAACTGTCATGTGTACAATATTTAGCTGGTCCTCGTACAGGTTTTGCAAAAGGCTCACATCAGCATCTATCTTTTTTGGGCTGGCTATTTTTGGCGATTCAAGGTACACATTCACCGCTTCTTTGTTGATCTCGAAGCCCAGGTAGGTTAAGGGCAAGGCCGCTCCGCCGGTGCGTACCTGCAGGTGCCCGGCGGTATATTTTTTCACCAGGTCGTCCATCGCGGTATGCATTTCGGCTTTGCTTAAATCGGTTTTGGTATTGAATTGCTTGGTTAGCGCGCTTTCAAAATCATCGGTAAATATCGTGAGGATAACTTCCATCTGCCCGTCCTTGGCGTTATAGCTGATATCGGATGTACTTACATGTAGCGGGTGAAAGTTAGCGGGAGCGGGCTTCTCCACCCAAAAAGAACCTAATAAAATGTAACAATATAGTAGCGGTTTGCCTAATAAAGCAGTCATAACAGTAGCAGGTTTTATTTATAATTAAAACCTGCTAAATTTACGCTTTCAACGCCTGTTTATTGCATGTCTGATTTTGTTTTTTATTTCAGCTTAGGATGGAAGCACATCATCAGCCTCGACGCGCTCGACCACCAGCTGTTCATCCTGGCGCTGGCAGCCGTTTACACATTCAAAAACATCAGGCAGGTATTGATACTGGTAACGGCCTTCACCATTGGGCATAGCCTCACCCTGGCGTTAAGCGTGCTCGACGTAATCCGCTTCAGCAGTAAATGGGTGGAGTTTTTAATACCCTGCACCATTTTTATCACCGCCCTCAACAATATTTTGCGGGTTGATAAAAAGGAAGGCAGCGCACAGGTAAATTACTACCTGGCGCTTGGTTTC
>CBFGNE010000592.1:0-3316 GCA_965649995.1 uncultured Mucilaginibacter sp. | reverse complement strand
TTATCTAATACCTCGGCGTGGGATATGGTTACCTTTTGCCCTTTTTTGCCTTTCAGCCGTATTTTTACCCAGCCCACCAGGTTTTGGCCAAAATCTACTATATGCTCGTTCTTTTTCGTTTTTATTACGCGCAGCGCTTTAAAAGTTTCGTGCTTGCGGATGGGCTCGTTGTAAGTGGCCAGCAGGTTCTTATAGCCGTAATCCGCTACCTGTACACCGCTCCAGGCGGCGGCGTTGTAACCGTTTAGCGCCCAGCCTTTTTTTATTTTGCGGTTATCGATGGTTTCGCCGTTGTATATTTCCGAATAGGTGATCTCCCCTGTGGATGATTTCCAGCTGCCGTCGGATGCAATTACTTCCGCGGTGCCATCGGTATAGGTGATGTGCAACTGCAGCAGCAGTGCTATATCCTTACCAAAATAATTTATGTTGTTGTTAAAGCCAATTACGCCACGATACCAGCCGCTGCCCAGCGTAACGCCTATGGTGTTATTGCCGGCGGCTATCATATCGGTAACATCATAGGCCTGGTATTGAAGGCGTTTTTTATAGCTGGTCCACCCTGGGGTAAGGTAGGCATCGCCCACGCGGCGGCCGTTTATTTGCGCCTCGTATAATCCATGGGCAGTGATAAAGGCAATTGCCGAAGCAACTTTTTTTGTCGAGCTGAAACTTTTCCTGAACATGGGCGACGCGCGCAGGCTATCCTCTTTAAAACCCGGGCCGATCCATTTTGCCTGCCATTCATCGGCCTTAAACAGCGATGTTAGCCAGTAGCCGGTTTCGCTCCATGCCGATGCTTTTTTGGCGTTATCCCACACCTTTACCTGCCAGTAATATTTGGTGTGCGATGCCAGCGGCTTGCCTTTATAAGCTACGTGCACCGATGAATCAGACATTACCTTGCCCGAGTTCCATACGGGTTTCCTGAAATCGGGATAGGTGCTTACCCTTACCTGGTACGCCGTTTGGGTAACGTTGCGCCCGGCGGATGCCATCTCCCAGGTAAAACGGGGCTGCACAATATCCAGCCCGATGGGGTTGCTGCGGTTTTCGCATAAAATTTTGCTTACGGTAACCTGTGCCTGTGCAAAAGCGGCAATTAGGGCAAAGACGGTAACAAGGAGTAAAAATTTTCTCATTTTTTTTTCAATAATTGGCGGTAATAGGACATGCAAGGATTTATACGTTGGCGAACAAAAAGTAGTTATTAATGTGCGTTACAAACACATTAAGGTTGGTTTCGGTACATTTTCAACATGAACTATAGGTTAAAAGTCGGTTTTATATATGGTGCGACTAATGTAGAAAAGATGAATGCAACAACTGTCCTGCACTGTGATGATAACATGGGTTTTCAGTAATTTTTTTATAAGGCTATAGGTGAAATAATAGCGGGGATAAAAAAGAGAAAGGATGAATACATGATGCTTTCCACTGAAGGACAGGAAAGGGTTGATAATACATACCCAACTATCGCGGCGCAAATATATGCTCAAACTCCAGTTCTATTACTCCATCGCCGGGGATGGCATCAAAAATAATGATGTCTCCCTTTTGCTTAAAAGGCACCGGTTTTTTATTTTGCACGATGCTTTTGGCAAACAGCCTATTGGTGCCAAGGTTGATGGTGAGCGGCTGGTCATAGTTTTTTCGGTTACTGAGGGTATCGGTAAGGCTCAGCTTCCAGCTCCAGGCCTTCTTTTCTATCAATTTAAGCGTTGCCGAATTCCGCTCCTTATGGTATTGAATTACGTTTTTAAATGGTGCTATCCAAACAGAGTCTTTCCGCTTATCTAATTCAATTAAATGCTGCGCAAACACTTTGCCCGGTGTTATGATCCAGCCATCCTCGATGCCATGGTAGGTTGGGCAAAACCAACCGCCCACAGCGATAGTTTCATCGATGTACTTACCAAAGTTTGCCATGGATGCCGAATCGGTAATCATCTGGCTGTTTACGTTATAGTAATCGTCGTTTGTTTTGGCAAAATTGTAAGTGTTGTACGAATACGGCTTGTTCTGTGTAGCACGGGCGCCTATAAAATACAGTGCAACTGTTTTGCGGATGGCCTTGTCCTTTTCGGTATTGCCACCGCCTTCGCCAAAGGGATAGGCATGGGTGATCATTTTTTGCGCGGGCAGCAAAGCATCCATCTGCTTGTTCGATTCGGCACATTCCCAGGCAACACTATCGAGGGGCATTTTTGGGAAATGCGGATGTGTTAAGGCATGGTTGGCTATCTCGTGCCCCGCTACGGCTGCTTTATTTATAATATCCCAACTGATGTGCTGGCTGTTTACTATAGAAACCGACATGAAAAACGTTCCCTTAAAGCCGTACTTATCCAGCAGCGGTATGGCCACGGCATATTGCCCGGGGATGCCGTCATCAAAAGTTAAGCTCACCGCCGCCTTTTTATTGCCAAACCAGGGGGCAATGGTGTAATTTAGTTTGGTTTTATTTTGCGCGTAAGCGGTAAGGGTTAATACACTGCACAGTATGCAAATTAAGGTTTTTCTCATTTGTTATATGTTTTTATACTGTTTAGTGGCATCATCCAAAACCAGCACCCAATCCTGCCCGTAACCGGAGGATGGTGGCGTAAATTTATTGTTTTGTTGATTAGCTACCTGTTGTAGCACTATAACTTTTCCGTTACGCGGGTCCAGCCAGTAAGCGTTTAATTTATCTCCCGATATTTTCCCGGCAGCCACCGTAAATGGCTTGCCCACGGCGGTGTAAACAAAAAGGTAACCGGCACCGCGTGTGGCTTGTATCCTATCCGCCGGACCGTTGTTGTTTTCCATGATGATAGATTGATCGGGCACCCGCTCAAGTAAGGGATACGATTCCATCAGTTTCCTTACGATGCTCATTTGTTTGGCGCCGGGCAGGTCCAGCGCATCGTACCAGAACATATGCGGCCCGTTCAGCGGCTCGTACTTTGGCGAATACATTTGCCATATATCATGGCAGCCATAGGTATGGCCGAACGCCCCGGAAAATAGATCGAGGTAGGCGTATTTACGCACATCATAAGCGCTTGATGTGCCCAGGTCTGTTACGTTAAAGCAAACGGGATGGTCCTCGTATATCGGTTCGGCATCCAACACGGGTTTTAAGGGCAGCGTGTTGTACCCGGCAAAAATCTTATCGTAAACCGGGTTATCCCTGCAATGCCCGTTCTGAAACATATTGAACGAGAACCAGTCCTCCGCCCTAAACCACTCCGCCGAGCCAAGCTGGTTGGGCTGGCAATGGTAGCTGATGAGCGCCTTGCCACCGGTTATTTTCATAATGGCTTTGCCCATG
>CBFGNE010000591.1:0-3326 GCA_965649995.1 uncultured Mucilaginibacter sp. | reverse complement strand
TGTTCTATCATTTTGCGCTCCACCATATACGTATCTTTTGTATTGGCAAGGGCAGAATCTGTTAAGCGTTCGGCAGATGGTTTAAAATTTGCGGAAGTGTTAATTTTGCTGCCATGTACTAATATGAATTTCCCTTTGAAATCGGCAAGGTGTGCTTTAATATAAGTAGTATCCGTTCCCTTCTCGCCTGGTAACAGTACCACTTGCGCCTGTTGCAAGCCATTAGTAGATGGACTCCAGGGATCGGGGTAGGCCATTAGCGGTTGCGTGTAAGGCGCTTTCATACTGATGCTGAAATCTTGCAGGTCCCATTGTTTGCCAAATTCTCCCCAAGGTTCGTTAGAAACGTTAACCAATCCCCATTTCTTCATGGCTCCTATCGCCCAAGTTGCGGCGCGTTTGTAGCCCGGCGAATTAGTAAGCCGTGGCCCGGATACATCGGTAAGGTAATGGGCAATTTGTTCGATATGCGAGCTATTGAGTTCCGCCTTTCTTATTTTATTGAACGCGGCGGTATCAACCTGAGATTGGGCAGCCAGGCTGCTTCCAAGAAGCAGGCAAGCGATAGCCGTTAATTTTGTGTTAAGGATTTTCATGAGTTTTTGATAAAGGGATTAAGTATGTGAATTTAGGGAATAAAAATGAATTGAGATAATTGCGCCTCTGCGGGAAGGCACTGTGTGCAATTTTTGCCGTAAAAATTTGTTAGTACAAAATGGAAGAACGAACCCATTAATCTGGTAAATCTGTTTAATCCCGGTTTTTTTCGCAAATTTGTAACACATCCAATTCGCATCAATGCACTTTTTGTACCCGGCTTTCCTGTTTGCGCTGTTTACACTGGCCATCCCCGTTGTGGTACACCTGTTTAATTTTCGCCGGTATAAAAAAGTATTCTTCAGCAATGTACAATTCCTGAAAGAGGTGCAGGAGCAGCAGGCATCGCGGCGTAACGTTAAAGAGCGTTTAATATTGGCCGCCCGTATGCTGGCACTGGCATTTTTGGTTTTTGCTTTCGCCAGGCCGTTTATACCAGGTAAAGAAACTGCAGACGCAGGCAAACAGCAACTGGTGAGCATTTTTGTAGATAATTCTTACTCCATGCAAACCCTTAACCGCGAGGGCAGCTTGCTGGATGAAGCCAAACAAAAGGCGAAACAAATAGCATCAGCCTATGCTATTAATGATCGCTTCCAACTGCTTACACAAGATTTTGAAGGTAAGCACCAACGCCTTCTTAACCGCGATGAGTTTAATGATGCGGTGGATGCGGTGAAAATAAGCCCGCAAAGCCGTAGCCTAAGCCAAATAACCGCCCGCCAACAAAGCCTTTTAGGGATGACGCCGGGCGCGGTAAAGCGCAGCTATATTATATCCGATTTTCAGAAAAACATAGCAGGCAATGCTGATAAGGCTCAGTCTGATATCCCTGTAAACCTGGTGCAATTAACCGCCAGCGAATTGCCTAATGTGGCGGTAGATTCCGTTTGGCTGCTAAATGCCACCCACCGCCCGGGCGAAACAGAAAAACTTATTGTACGGTTAAGGAACTATGCGGGCAAATCCGCAGAGAAAATTCCGCTTAAGCTGTTGATAAATGGCGTGCAAAAATCATTAGGAAGTTTTACGGTAGCAGCAAGGGGCGCACAAGCCGATACGCTTACCTTCTCGGGTTTAAAAACGGGCTGGCAGCGCGGCGAGATACAATTGCAGGATAACCCCGTTACATTCGATAATAACTTTTATTTTACGTTTAATGTAAACAACAAATTACCCGTATTGCTGATAGATGGCGGCATACCCAATAAATACCTTGGTGCTGTTTTTGGTGCCGACCCCTTCTTTAACATCAAACGCACGCAGGACGGTAATGTGGATTATGCGGCTTTAAAAACCTATCCGCTCATTGTTTTAAGCGATATTGATAACATATCGGCAGGGCTGACGCAACAGCTGAAAACCTACATTAATAGAGGCGGAACCTTAGTAGTGTTTCCGCCTGCGGCCGTTGATATAGCCAGCTATCAAGGCTTTTTACAGCCTATGGGCGCTGCCTACCCCGGCAAAATGGTGCCGGAGGCTACTAAGGTTTCTTCCCTGAACCTGCAAAGCGAGGTGTTTAAAAATATCTTCGAGTCTTTCCCGCAAAACCCTGATCTGCCCTCGGTAAACAAATACTACACCTTAAGCGGAAACACCAAACAAGCCGAAAGCCTGATGAAACTGCAAACCGGCCAAACGCTTTGGGAAGGTTACAGTTTGGGTAAGGGGAGGTTGTACTTATCAGCAGTTGCTTTAAACGAGGATTTTAGCAACCTGCCTGTACATGCCTTATTTGTACCGGTAATGTTTAGGATAGCGTTGCTAAGCGGGCACGACCAATCCTTATTTTATACACTTGGGAGCCACCAGGCAATTGAAACCGTGCCGATGCAATCTACCGAGAAGCAGGTAGTAAAACTGGTGAAAGGTACAGAAGCTATTATCCCTGATTTAAAGCAGCAGGAGGGGAGCACCATGCTTTACCTGCCCGGGCAACTGAACGAAACCGGCATTTACGAACTGAAAAAACAGGACAGCACCGCAGCCGTTTTGGCATTTAACGATAACCGAAGCGAATCGGACCTGAGCTATTTCAATAGTACCGGCCTCGCCAAACTTTTCGCGCAAAAAAGTAATTTTATAGCAGGCGATAAATTTAATGTGAACAATATCAACAGTGCCGAAAATTCGGGGCTTCAATTATGGAAACTTTGTATAATTTTGGCTTTGATATTTTTGGCCGCCGAAACACTGCTCATCAGGTTCTACAAAACCGATAAAAGCATTGCCACGCAGGCCGGATAGCAATTAACCCACCTTAAACAGCGATAATGAATTTGCTTATCAAATCTGCCACTGTTGTACACCCCGCCTCTCCGTTTAATAATAAGGTTGCCGATATTTTAATTCAGAAAGGCCTCATTACTAAAATAGGGCCATCAATTATCGATGATAAAGCCACTGTAATTGATGCCACGGGCAAATACATCGCCCCGGGCTTCTTCGACTTGAATTGCAACGTTGGTGAACTGGGATTTGAAACTAAGGAAGACCTGAAAACCGGCACTGCGGCTGCAGCGGTGGGTGGTTTCACCGGGATAGCACTGATGCCAAATACCCACCCACCCGTACACTCCAAAGCCGAAGTGGAATACCTGCTGAACCGCGCTAAGGGCAGTTTGGTGGATATATACCCCTTAGGTACTATCTCGCACAAGCGCGAGGGCAAGGACCTTTCGGAAATGTACGATATGCAGCTGTCGGGCGCTATTGCTTTCAGCGAT
>CBFGNE010000590.1:0-3335 GCA_965649995.1 uncultured Mucilaginibacter sp. | reverse complement strand
CTGAAGCAACAATGCCCGGGACCAGCCCTTTGCCGGCAGGCAGATCAAGTGTACCAGGCACTTTGCCGTTAATGCCCAAAACGGGCCACCCATCCACCCACTTTACAGGGACCAGATACGGTATGCGGCCCACCGAGCCATAATCACGGAACAAGTAAGAAAACCAAGCCCCATTTGGCGCCTGGACCAACCCGCCTTGCGCCACGCCCAGGTCCTGGAGCCCAATGCGCCCTTCGTACGGGCCGGTGATCTTATCTGCCCGGTGTATTACAACAGTGCGTCCGTTGCCGTGGGGCCAGGTGATATTAAAAAGATAATATTTGCCGTTTATTTTAAACATCTGAGAGCCTTCGGCAGCAAGACCTGTAGTGCCTGATGGCAAGTTTGCATTTTCAACAATGGTTTGATCCATTCCGCCCGGTTTTATGTCTGAAAGATCGTCCTTCAGTTCAACCAACCTCAACTTCCCGCCTCCGCTGATCATATAAACCTTCCCGTCATCAAAAAACAGGGAGTTATCGCCCAATATGGGGGTAAATGACGTTGCTTTCCAGGGGCCTTTTTCAACATCTTTTGTTGAATAGATGTGCGTTTTGCCTGTGGTTGACGCAAATGTGCTCACATAATAGGTCCCATCATGGAAGCGAATGGAGCTTGCCCACGAACCCTCGCCATACATGTTTTTGCCATTTATTAGATTCGTTGCGTCAACATTTGCTAAAGTATCATACGCATAGCCTACCACCTTCCAGTCTACCAGGTTGTCCGACTTCATGATTGGCACGCCGGGGCTCATGTGCATGGTTGTGCTGCTCATGTAATAGCTTTTGCCTACGCGCTCTATCGATATATCCGGTACGTCTGCGTAAATAATGGGGTTGGTGGCTTTTTGCGCGTATAAACACGGCGCTATAAGCGTGGCAATTAGGGCCGCCGCCCATAACCTGTAAATCGTATTCCTCATATTGGGTATTTGAGTTTTGCCCTGGTATCCTTGCCTGGTTTTAATTATTTGGTTAATGTATTGATTTGAAGTACGCTTACCGAATAGGCATCGAAAACCCTTGTGAAATTTTTACTGATCCCACTTGCCTTGCTGGTAACCGGGACTATTTTTTTGGGGTCGCTGATGGTGTTAGTGTCTTCGGGCTTGTCGCCTTTTATTACTACGAGTGTACCTTCTGGCGATAATTTCCCGGCGCCATGTATGCCGATGTCAACTGATTGCGGCTTCCCTGTCGCATTTACTACTTTAAGGAACAGTTTCCCCGTTTTGGTGTCCTTTGTAGCTACATAAAACATGCCTGGTATAGGTTTGGGCATGTTATTGGCGGCACTATCCTGTTTGGTGGCAGGCCGCGTTTGGGTTGGGATATTGGCGCCCACTATAGGCACCACTTTATTGCCGATATAGCTGTTAAACATTACTTGTACATAATATGAGGGCGAACCAAAACTTGTCAATGCATCATAGCCTATCAGGTTTGATTCCCATTGCCATGCTTTCGGCGCGGTTGCGGTAGCCTTGTTTACATTTGCAAGCAATGGCGCGTAGCACGAGAGGATGACCACGTCTGAGTTACGTTCCATGCCTGTCATCCAGGCGGCGTCGCCCAGTGCGGCATTTAAAGTGGTGGTGGGCATGCCTTCCGTTGTTGCCCACTCGCCTACAAACACTTTGTACCCTTTGCGGTCGTAGCTGTCATAATGCGCCGCATCCTCTTCCATCCCCCAGGCATTGCGGTAATAATGCTCGTCTACAATTTGGGGCTTGCGGATGGTAAACTTGCCTCTTCCCCCAAGCCAGTCCTTGCCGCCCATGCTTGCAATACAGCGGAGGTTGGGGTATTTGGCTTTAATGCCATCATAAAACTGGGCATAACGCCCGTCGTAACTGCCCGATTCGTCAAACCCGTCTTCGTTGCCAATTTCTATATAGCTCAGTTTAAAAGGCGCCGGGTGCCCGTCTGCTGCGCGCTTAGCGCCCCAGTAGGTGTTTACGCCGCCTATTACGTATTCAATTTCGTCCAGCGCATCATCTACGTATGGTTTTAAAAGCGGGCCTGCGTCCACATGGTCGCCGTCAAGCGAATAGCCGGCATAAACGGCAAGCAGCGGCTCCATTTTTAGGTCTTCACACCACTCTAAAAATTCAAGCAGGCCCATCCCGTCGCTGGGGCGGTAGCCCCACGAGCCTGTGTGCCCCGGCCGCCCCTCAAGCGCGCCTAAAGTTGTTTTCCAGGGGAATGCGTCGTTCAATTTAGGGCCTTCGAGGAAATTACCGCCGGGGAAACGTAAAAAGCGGGGTTTCATATCCGCCAATAACTTCATTATATCTACCCGGTTCCCATTCGGGCGGTTATGGTAAGTTGGCGGGAATAAAGAGACGAGGTTAAAATAATAAACCCCGGTACGGTTTGTCGAAATAACAAAACGGGCGTTGGTTGTTGGTTTAACATCTGCGCGCGTGGTTAATTTCAATTCGTATTTTTTCCAAAAGGCGCTTTTTATCAAATTAATAGTACCCGAAGCATATACCGTTTTGCCGTCATTGCTTTCTATGCTTATGGTTATAGGCCCGGCAGTGTTATCAGCAATTACCGGAACAGGAGTTGTAGGCGCGGGAGCCCACTGCTCGGTCAATGGCTTGCTTTCAGCACCCTTAATATAAAAAGAGGCCTTATAAGTTGTATTAGATAAAACAGGTATGCCCCAATAACCTTCATTGGCAATGCCGGCCCGGCCGCCGCCGGTATCAACCAATAGCCTTAAACAAGTAGTTAACCCGCCATTAATTGCATGGTGCCGCTCATCTGCCGGTACATGGTTGGGGTTTGCGGCAACTAATTGAATTGTGGCTTTCGCGCCGCCTTCTTTGATCACGCTCCACGCTTCGGGCGTATTTGGGTTGTCTTTAAACACCCTGTTCCTGATCAGCTCGGCATACAAGCCCCCATCGTACGAATGGTTGATCTCTTCGGTCATCAGCCCATAAAGCTGCGGGCTTACGTTTGCGCCGGGTTTAGTTAGATCAAGCGTAAGCTTGGGGTTTTGCGCTTTCAAGCTTGCTGCTGCGGACAGCAACAGGCACAAAATTGAAATGGGTGCTATTTTTTTCATCGTTAAAATCTATACTAATAATTGTTTTTTTATTTATAAGCCGAACGGGGCATTCCCATTATCCGGGATGCACTCAAGCATTGACAGGCCCATCGTTTCCGGGTAGCCGGGTATTGCGCATTGCCCCGGGGTGGTGGCATCATTTTCCTATTTAACAGAGATTTTTACTGTTTTTGAAATGTTGCGCGATGAATTGCCTAACTGGAGGATGTATT
>CBFGNE010000589.1:0-3335 GCA_965649995.1 uncultured Mucilaginibacter sp. | reverse complement strand
TTTAGCTTTACGGGGCATTAACGGTATTACTATTAGTGCTAATAATAATACCACCCCTAAAAATTCAATTAACATGTCGGTTTTTATTTAATATTCAAATCATTCGTACTTGCATATCCAAAAGAGTGCCGAAAAATACCACGCCATAAAAAAACTATGTTTAAACAATTTAAACGCTGTTTTTTATTTTGCGGATATCATTTTGCACCACTATACCCTTCCCAAAACGGGACGGTTTATTTTCAAATTGAACTGTTTAACAAGCTGTTAGGTTTATTTTTGAGGGAATTGGTTAGCTTGTTCCTGTTGTTCAAATTACTATGCATACATACGATTTATTTTATAATAAGTTGTATTTATTATAAAATAAACAGCGTAAAGTGCATGCCAATAGGGCAAACCCATCTATTTGGGTTTAAATATAAACAGCCGGTCGTGGGTTACAGCCGGGCTGTTTTGGCTGGCCTGGATATGCGTATTTTTTTACAGTAAGCACCTTTGGCTTACCCTAATACCATTTGTTGATGTATTTACCCCTAATATACGCAAACGATTTGGCATTTCCATGTCAGAAAAAACTGTTAAACAATGTGTTACTGTAACGTAACGCAAAGGAGAAAACACCCTTGCGGATGCCGGTTAATGGGTTTGTGCCAATGAATGAAGCAGCCTAAGCCCTACCTTGCATCCATCGCCTTTATTTGGCTTTTATATGCCGGCGGGAGGATAGCCCCCTTCAATAAACCATCGAGCTTTAACAGGCGCGTGAACTTATAAAGGTAAATAACCGGCATCACGTAAGATACGGATTCTACTGGCAGTAAGCGCTTTGCCTCATCTGGCACTATCAACAATTGCACTTGTTTAAGTAGTTGGTACCGAACTGTGCCCAGGTGTTTTTTGTATTGTTTGAACAGGTCGATAGTAAAATCGCTACGGAGCAAGTCGGCTTCGAGGTGGTGCTTGCGCGAGATGAGCCATTCTTTGTAATTGTACGGCATATCCTTTAAGCCCATGCGCAAACCCACGCGGTAAAACACTTCAAACACACCCTCCTTTTCTTCGTCAGACAGCTGGCGTTCAAGTAGTTCGAAGGATCTGATGGAGTAATCTATCAGCATAAAAAGTACGTCGCGGTAAGCCCAATCGGGTATTTGCGCACCGCGGGCTTGCTCTACCCCATGGTGTATGGCGTTTATCCGGTCGATAGCGGCGAGGGCAATGTCGTATTCAGAGAAGATGATCATTCGCGCGTAGGCAACGGTAGAAAACAGCCTGCCCAGCGGGTCGGCGGGGAGCTTACCGGTAAAGTACAGCCAGTCAACTGCCTTATTAACAGCAAATTCCGCCGCAGACCCGGCAAAAATAAAGAGGATATTATCTGCCTTGCCCCATATCTCGCGCACTATCGAACCCTCTTCTACAAAGTATTTCAGGCCTGGTTTATCCATTGCGTACTTCCACCTTTCCCTGCCTCAACCCACTCATCCACAGCTCTATAAGCAATACTAATGCCATGCCCAGCGTGTAGGCCAGCATATCTTCCCACCTAAAGGTAGTCCCTAATAAATTACGCGCTATTGCCGAATTTTCCCAGCCCAGTTTGTTGATGAGGTGGTAATATTGCGTGATCTCTACAACGTACGAGAAAACGAGCACACCGATCACCGTAATCCACAACCGGCTTTTAATGAACGCTTTAACAGTACAATAAACCAATATTACCACCAAAAAATCGCCTCCATAAGGGCGGATAAAGCTATCGTGCACAAAATCGGCTATCAGCACTTCTATATTAAATAACAGCACCGCCAGCCCGAAATAATATTTATTAAACCTGTACATTTTACAGCCCCCTTTGGTTAAAGCGTTCTAATTTCTTAATGCTTATATAACTGATATACAGCGGCATAATGCCAAAAATACCGAAAGAGCAATCTACCAAAGTCCAGAAGAAAGGGATGTGGCGGATAGGGCCCATAATGAAGGCGAGCGGTATTATCGCGGCGCAGGCAATCATACCAAACTCTATTACCCAGATGTTTTTTATCGGGTCGCGCAGTGGCCCGATGAACAGTACCGCCAGCATAATATGGGCAAAAGCAAGCCAATCGGTACCGTAGCTGAGGAAGGGATAGGCATCATTGCAATACTTAACTGCTTGGTATACAGTATTTATCCACTTGTACATATAATCGGGTGCGGCACCGCTAAGGTTTGCCAGCAGGTGCAGTTCGGTCTCCAGCGGGAAGGCGGTTATGCCGCTTACAAAGAGGCCGATGATCATTATCCGCATGCAGGTTTTTATCCGTTTCATGGTGTGGTTGTAGTTGATGGTGCGGGCCAGTTTGATAGGGTTTTGGTTGTTTTCGATATGCCGGTTGAGGTATATAGCGGCGTTGCTAAGTTGCGTGTTTTGGATGGTTTTCATAATTTTTACCGTAAAATTTCTGTGTTTTTCTTTGATTTTCTTTGATTTTCTGTGGTTACCGGATCTTCCCGTTAGAAATATTTTGGGTGCGGATTTCCTCAATTTTTTCTGTCAGTTTTTGGGGCGAGGAGGCATTGACATTTACCAGGTAAAACTGCCCCTCGCTTTTGGCAGCCGCCCATCGCCAGGCAAACTGGTTTACGGTTTTCAACCGGCCGTTATCAAACCACCAGGCGGCGTAGATCCGGTCGGTGTTTTTTACGAGGGTGGCGGTATACACATCGTGCCCTCCCAGGTTTTCTTTTCGTATGCTTTTGAAGGCATAGCCGCTGCCTACCCAGCAGATCATCGGGTCGTGCTCGGGGGCATAAAAGGCGGTTGGCTTCAGGTAAATGAGCGCATCCCTATTTTCAAATTTCAGGATGCCCCCATCCAAAGCTTTTTTGCTATAGCCCGGCAGCTGTATGTTGTTGTTTGTGCTAACCAGGCTATCCGCCTTTACCAAATTAGCGGCTACAAAAAGCATCGCCCCAAATAATGCAAAGTGCAGGTATGGGTAACGTATGCAAATGGGCAGTGCCGGTTCCGTACCAACTTTGCCCGGCTTGCTAAAACGTGCAACCAGGGGCCTTATGCCCAGCAGCAGGGGCAGCAGCACGTAAATACACAGGCAGGCTATACCGGCAGCATCGTGCAGGAAAGTGCCGGGCATTATTTTAAACATCACCAGCAGCAGTATCCTAAAGAAATTGCAAACAATGTTAAGCCCAACGGTAAGCGCGCAAAGCAGGGCCAACCATTTAAAGCCAAGCGTTTTGCCGCTTTGCTTTTGGTAAAACGTAAGCACAAACAGGCAAACCAATACCGACATCACCAGCATATTCAAACCTGCGCAGGCAGGGTC
>CBFGNE010000588.1:0-3338 GCA_965649995.1 uncultured Mucilaginibacter sp. | reverse complement strand
TAACAACAGTGCCAACGGGGCCCCTGTTTGGGCTAAAGGATGTTATTACAGGCGGCTTAATGCTGAAAGTACGCACCTCCCCATAAAAACCATTATAGCTTACTGCCCAGGCATAACTTTGCCCGGGGTGAAAGACAGGGGCAATCAGCGGGATTAGAATTGACATATCGGGCATGCTGTCCTTTTCAAATATCGGCTTATTGGTGCGTAAAGCAACGCCCGGTGATTGCGAAACCACAATTGGCACTATCTTAATTTTAAAGGATCCGCCGCCTGTTGGGGATGCCGGCACCGACCAACTGAAGGTTGCCTGTGCGCCTGCATCAAGCATGGCCATATTTTCGGGCGCCGCTAGCCTGGTGGTATCGGTAATGGTGAACATAGCACTTGCACGTGCAATAGCCCCGCCCGGCACCTTTACTCTTACGGAGCCGGTTACGTTGGCCGGCACAACCTTCGCGGTAATAAATGTATTGCTGCTGGTAAGCAACATTGCTGTTTTGCTTCCGATGAGCGCTTCGCTTGGGCCGCCAAGCCCTGTACCAATTATTTTAACAACAGTGCCAACGGGGCCCCTGTTTGGGCTAAAGGATGTTATTACAGGCGGTTTAATGCTGAAGGTACGCACTTCGCTAAATGTATCGCCAAAGCTTACTGCCCATGCGTAAGTTTGCCCTGCATTAAAAGCGGGCGCGGTTGGCGGTATCTGAAATAACTGCTCTTTTAGGCTATCTTTTTCAAAGTGGGGCTTATTGGTCCGTAGCGCAATATCGGGGCTTTGCCCGGCCATAACTTCTACCAGCGTCAGTTTAAAAGGGCCACCCGAGGCCATTGCCGGTACCGACCAGCTAAATAGCGGGCGCGTACCGGCATCTACGGTAACTGAGTTTGCAGGCGCGGTAAGCGTTATCAGCAACACCGGCGCATTAAGGTTAGGCCGCGCTTTGTGCAAGCAGCTTGCCGAAAAAGCACCTAAGGCCAAGTGCAACATGAGTATTGTTAACGCAATACTTTTAAATTTTAGCCAAAAGCCACCAAGCGATGTAGGATTTTTCATCATACCAATCAATTAAATTGTAAGAAATATACCCGTTTTGCAGATTACACCTGCCACCGCCTTATGGGGGAAATTAATTTTGATAAAACCAGGGTAATGAATAACCCTAAACCGTTGCTTTACTAATATTACTTATATAAGGCCTATACATGTCAAATATAAGTTTAAAGCCTGCAATAAAACAAATGGGAATTTACTTATTGATAATAAAAAGGTTATGGTTTAATGCAGTTATTATTCTGCTTACACATTTACCAAAAAAAATAAGGGCCGCAGAGGTTTCCCCAGCGGCCTTCATCATTAATATTGTGGATGAGTGCCCGTCGAAAGCTTTAAGGGAATTATCATAGCCGCTAACGCTGTATATCACATCACCATTGCTGTTCATCACCTTCACTGTATTTCGCGGGTAAGCGCCAATGCCATCAATGATGAAAACATCGTTCCCCCATCGCCATTTTGCGACATTCCCTTTATGAAATGTTATTGTATTGCGAAAAAGATGGTTGTACGAGGATAGACTACTTTTTTAGCAAGATATTACCGGCATTTGGCGTATAAAAAGCCCTTGTTGCAATACTTTTATCATAAAGCATGCAACATTGCCCCTGCTGATGGTAAGCCGTGGTTTGGGCTCATTATTTAAGCTGGCAATTACCATTTTATCTTTTGATGAATTGGTAAGCCCTACGGGGCGTAATATGGTATAATTTAAAACAGATGCAGCAAATATACCCTCTTGCCGCTCGTGGTCGCGGTAGGCAACGCCTACATTGCTATAATCTATAACCAGTTTAAACCACCAGGGGATGTCATTGCGCGTATTACCTGTCCCCCAGGCAGAAGTTACAATAGCCCTGCTGATGTTGTGCTTTGCTGCCAGTTCGATAACACACTTTGCCGTTTCGGACAAAAAATTGGCCGGCGTACGCAGATTTGCCCATGGAAAATCGGACGTGCGGGAGATATTAAGGGCGCTAACAATAGCTTCGCAGCCTTGCATGGCTTTATCCAGCGCGGCTTTATCCGTAGGTAACCCTTCAAATATTTGCAAGTTAGGGTGGGTTATATCCAATTTGCTTTTATCGCGCAGCAAAACATTTACTTCGTAGCCATTGGCAAGTGCCTGCTGCAAAAGCAGTTTGCCGGTGCGGCCGGTAGCACCTAATAGGAGTATCTTCATATGATGCGCGTATTTGAATTCATGAGTGCTCTGTTTTATTATTTAACGCTCCCCATCAACCCATCGTTAAACTTTAGCAGCAAGTTAAACAGGTCTTCGTACTCATTCAATGGCAGCGTAGCGCTAATATCGTAAATATCATGGTAGGCCTTTATCCCTCCCAGGGTGTACATAAAAAACGCAGGCACGCCTTTCTCGCTAAAAAAGTAATGGTCGCTATTGGCAGCCTTGCCGCGCGAGTTTACTTTTACCAGGTAATTCCCTTTTTCGTTTACCTTTTTCAGCAGGGCAAACTCGTTGGGGAATACCGACGCATTTACTACTGTGATGCCATCCACACCGGTGCCTTCCAGATCGAGGTTAGTAAGGAAGCGGATGTTTTTTAAGTTGATCAACGGGTGTTCGGTAAAGTATTTCGAGCCTAATAAGCCAGCTTCTTCTCCCGCAAAAAATATAAAAGCCATAGTGTAAGGTTGGGGGTGTTCGCCGTAGTATTTAGCCAGGCTGAGCACTTGTGTTACCCCGCTTGCGTTATCATTTGCCCCCGGGAAATAGGTTTTATCGCCCATGCCGCCCAGGTGGTCGTAATGAGCCGTGAATACGATAATGGAATCGGGTTTGGAGGTACCCTTCACCAACCCGCAAATGTTGCCGGTTTTAAAATTGGCAACAAACTTGTTTTCGATATCCACCTTGACGGTTTGCGGCAGCGTGGTTTGTAGTTTTTTATCCAACTGAAGTACCGTATAATCCAACACCGTTTGCTCTGCCGACCAGGTTAGCTTATTCTCCAGCGTAACAATGATGCGGTTAGCCTGGTCGATAAAATGGATACTATCCTGCTGCACCAGTTTCCCCTCTCCTTTTACGCCTTTGCTATCGGGTGTAACCAAAAAATCCTTGCCGGGTACAAGCGGAACGCCGTTTATGGCAACGTCCACCTTACCGGGGAAGGTGTTTACAGAATAGCTAAAGTCCTGCAGGTAGCTTTTGCCGCTCATGGGTTTTACGCCATAGCTTTTAAGTTGGGCGCTGATAAAATCGGCTGCCTTGCCCATGCCATTGTTGGTGTAGCCGCGGCCCCAAAAATATTTAGAG
>CBFGNE010000587.1:0-3362 GCA_965649995.1 uncultured Mucilaginibacter sp. | reverse complement strand
CTGATGGACGGCAGCTTATACAGCGTACCGCAAACACCAGATAGCCTGTATAAATATGGCTCGGCCCGGTACAAGGCCTTGTTTAAGCACTATAAAATAAGCGACAAACAGTTTAAAAGCAGCCTGAAATATTACACCACCCAACCCCTGGTTTTGATGGAGATGTACGATAAAGTATCCGCAAACATCAAGGGGAAAATAGATTCGTTAAGTAAAAAAAGCACGCCACGCAGTGCGCCACGATATAAAAATGCTGTACCCGTTAAATAGCGCCGATAAGCTGGGTTTTACCGAGATAAAGGAACTTATAAAGGCACATTGCCTGAGTGTTATGGGCCAGCAAATGGTTGATAAGATACAGGTAATGAGTAATTACGACCTGATATTCAAATTCCTGAACCAGGCGCACGAGTTTAAAAATATACTCCAAAACGATGATGCGCTGCCGATAAATCATTTTTATGATATCAAATCGTTGGCTAATAAAGCGAGGATAGAAGGCGCGTTCTTATCAGAAGAGGAATTTTTCCAGGTGCAGGCATCGCTGACGACCGTATTTGCCGTTATTGCTTATTTTAATGAACGCAAGGATGTATACCCAAACCTCGAAGCGCTTTTTGAGCACCTGCCCATAGAAAAGGCCATCCTGAAAAAGATAGACATGGTGATAGACCCTAAAGGGAAGATCCGCCATAATGCTTCGCGCGAACTGATGGATATCACCAGCGGTATTGCCAAAGCCGAACAGGAGGCGCGTAAAAAAATAGACCAGATATTTAAAGCCGCAACCGCCAGCAATTGGACTGCAGATGGCTCCCTAACCGTACGCGATGGGAGGCTGTGTATCCCGTTATTAGCCGAAAATAAACGCAAGGTAAAGGGTTTTATACATGATGAATCGGCATCAGGGCAAACGGTTTATTTAGAACCTGAGGAAGTTTTCTCGCTTAACAACCGCATCCGAGATTTGGAATTTGACCGCCGCCGCGAGATCATTAAAATACTAACCACATTAACCGACGACCTGCGCCCTTACACACCATTATTGTTATCGTACCATGGGCTGCTTACTAAGTTGGATTTTGTGAGAGCTAAAGCACTTTTTGCTATAGATATTGAGGCGGAAATGCCAAAGGTTGTAAACGAGGGCAGGTTTGCTTTTTACAACGCGCGCCACCCCTTATTGTACCTAAACTTTAAAAAGGAGAAGAAAACGGTAGTGCCGCTAAATGTATCGATAGACGAAGGCACGCGCATCATCGTAGTTTCGGGGCCTAATGCGGGCGGTAAATCCGTTTGTATGAAAACCGTTGGCTTGCTACAGATGATGGTACAGGCGGGGCTATTGATACCTGCCAGTGCCGACAGCGTGGCAGGTGTGTTTAAGCAGCTTTTTGTGGATATAGGCGACGATCAATCTATAGAAAGCGACTTAAGTACCTACAGTGCCCACTTATCAAAAATGAAACACTTTGTAGAAGGTGCCAACGGCAAAACGCTGATACTGATAGATGAGTTTGGTACCGGTACCGATCCGCAGTTTGGCGGGCCTATTGCCGAAGCTGTTTTGGAAGCTTTGAACCATAAAAAAGTACGGGGTATGGTAACCACGCACTATTCTAACCTAAAAATATTTGCCAGCCACACCGAAGGTATAGAGAATGCATCGATGCTGTTTAACAATACCGAGATGCAGCCCTTGTATATGCTGGAGGTTGGTAAGCCCGGCAGTTCCTATGCATTTGAAATAGCGCAAAAGATAGGCTTGCCGCAAAACGTATTGAATTTGGCCCGTAATAAAATTAGCGCCGGGCAAAAAAAAGTGGATAGTTTGCTGGTAGACCTGGAGCGGGAGAAGAAAGAAATTTTTGATACCAAGCTGAAACTTGATAAACAGCAACGCCACGTAAACCTGCTGCTGAAAGAAAATGAAGAGTTAAAAATTTTTTTGGATGAGAACCGCAAAACCCTGCTAAAAGAAGCCAAGCAGGAGGCAAAGGACATTATCCTGAACGCAAACAGGTTGGTGGAGAATACCATTGCCGAAATAAAAAGCAGTAATGCTGATAAAGAGGTAACCAAAACCCTGCGCGACAACCTTACGGCGGAAGTTAAAAGGAATACCGTAAAAGTAGAGGCTCCTAAAGCGACTACTAATGCCGATGAGGAAATAAAAGCCGGAGATTGGGTGAAACTGATAGATGGCGATACCACCGGGCAGGTGATTGAACTGATAAAAGATAATGTGGTGATTGCCATGGGCGAGTTGCGCACCGTGGTGAAGCGTAAACGGGTGGAGAAAGTTGCTAAATCAACCGTACCTAAAGAGGTACGCCGCAGCAATATTGGGCATACTGCAGATATTGCCAGTTTTAGCCCGGAGATTGATGTGCGCGGTATGCGCACAGAAGACGCGTTGTTTGCAATAGAAAAACTATTCGACAGGGCGTTGATGATGGGCTTTGCAACCCTGAAAATATTGCATGGTAAGGGAGATGGCATCCTGCGGAAGATGATACGCCAGTACCTTAAAAAGTACGAGCAGGTAGATCGGATGGAAGATGAACATGCCGACAGGGGCGGAGCCGGTATAACTTATGTTTATTTTAAATAATACGAATTTACAGCTCGAATTCCACGAATTATTGAGAACGGATGTCACGAATAGAATTTATGAGAAAATTATCGGTTATAAGTTTTGTTGTTTTTATAAGTGTTTGTTTTTCGGTTAGCTGCACGGCGCAAACCGTTGTGCCTTACACCGATCCGAATATCCACTACATGGGGCGCATCGGCTTAAAGGATGACGCCGCTGAACTTACCTGGACGGCATCCTCTGCCATTATAAACTTTGATGGCACGGGCGCAAAGGCTACGCTGCAGGATGATACCGGGTTTGATTTTGTTACCGTTGTTGTGGATGGCAAAGTGGTGAACAGCATCCAGGTAAAAAACTATAAAAAAGAATATGTACTGGCAAGCGGTTTAACCAAAGGCCCGCATAAACTGGAATTGTTTAAGCGTACCGAATACGAAATGGGCCGGCTGCTGTTCTACAAATTTACTTTAGATGGCGATGCTAAGCTATTGCCGCCGCCGGTTTACAAACACAGGATAGAATTTTATGGCAACTCCATTACCTGCGGGTACGCCATTGAAGACCTGGAAGGGAAAGACCGTGGTACTTATGAGTTTGAAAACGGCTACAAAAGCTACGCTAACCTAACTGCCCGGCACTTTAATGCCGATTATTATTGTATTGCCAAAAGTGGCATCGGCGTAACCGTTAGCTGGTTCCCTTACACTATGCCAGAGGTTTACAACCGCACATACGCTTTAGATTCTACCAAACTATGGGATTT
>CBFGNE010000586.1:0-3368 GCA_965649995.1 uncultured Mucilaginibacter sp. | reverse complement strand
CGGCACGTGCCGCTTCGACACCCGCGTTCAGCGCCAGCAGATCCCGGTTTTGGATGCCATGAACAGCATCAGCGGCTGGCGTTTAAAATCGTTAATGGTATTCTCGGTATGGGTGTATTCTACGGACGGTTTTGCCTTGGTGAAAAACTGTTTTGGTGAAGATAGGGTAAAGGTATTGCCCCCCTTTTTTGCATCGCTATATGTTAAATTCAGCCTCTGGTTGGCTTTAACGCCGGTAAGCAGTTGTGAGCTTTTATCGGGCCATATAACTTTTACCGAATCGATAGTTTGCGTGTCTCCTAAGCCAAAGTTCAACACAGTTGATACGCAGGCAAGGTAACCCCGGTTTTGGTTTAGCTCCTGGTATTGCGTAGTGTTACCGGTGTGTACATAAACTTTGGCGCCGGTTGCAATAATTTTGCCACCGTCGGTATTTAAATTTACGGCAATGTAGTTGGTGTTGGCTGCTTCGCGGCTGGTGTTTTTAAAGATGGAAGCAACGTTGTTAATGTTGTTGGTGATAATATCCAGATCGCCGTCGTTATCCAAATCGGCATAAACCGCGCCGCTGGAGATGCCGGGGTTGTTGACGCCCCAATCCAGCTTTTTATCCGTAAAGGTGAGGTTGTGGTTGTTTTTAAATATATAGTTGGATAGGGTAGTGGATGGCATGGCCTGCACCAGGTCCATAAGCAAAGTGGGTTCCCTATCCATCGCTTTCTTCATTTTATAATCGCCCCAGTAGCGCAGGAAATCCTTATTGGTATAATCGCGCAGGTAGCCGTTGGAAATAAAAATATCCTTATAACCGTCGTTATCAAAATCTGCTATAAGCGGGCACCAGCTCCAGTCGGTATTAGAGAGGCCGGCCAGTTGGCCAATCTCGCTAAAGGTGCCATCGCCGTTGTTTAGTTGCAGCATATTGCGCATATATTGTTTGTACAAACCCTGGTTCACCATCAATTCGAAGGATTCGTAGTTCTCCTGCAGTTGCAGTAGTTTTTGCCTGCGGTTATCTGGCGGCAGCATGTCCAATGTCAGGATATCAGGCAGTCCGTCGTTGTTAATATCGGCAATATCAACCCCCATCGAAAATTGCGAAAGGTGCCGTCGCCTTTGTTAAGGTATATATAATCGGGTTCGTTGTAATCGTTAGTTACATAAATGTCCTGCAGCCCGTCTTTATTAACGTCGGCTATGGCTACGCCAAGCCCAAAGGTGAGCGGATTTTGTATAATGCCTGCTTTTTTAGAGACGTCTATAAAGTGGCCGCCCTGGTTTTCAAACAGTTTATTGCTGGCCAGTTCATCGGTTTGGCTTTTTACCTGGGCCAGTTGGATGTTGTTAATTTTTTTTACGTTGTGGTTAAGCAGGAACATATCCAGCTTACCATCGTTATTGTAATCGAAAAAACTTGCCTGGGTGCTGTAGCCCGGGTCATCCAGCCCGTATTCTTTGGCTTTCTCTGCAAATTTGTTTTTGCCTTTGTTAATAAATAGCTGGTTCCGGCGTATATCGGCATTGCCTAATCCCGAGTAGCACACATAAATATCAAGCAAGCCATCGCCATTAACATCGGCCATAGTTGCGCCGGTTTTCCAGGCACCGCTCCTGCCGGATAGCCCCGAAGCGGCCTCGTTGGTAATATCTTTAAACTTTAAGCCACCTAAGTTTAAGTAAAGCTTATTTTGCCCCATATTCCCGGTAAAAAACAGGTCCTGCAAACCATCGTTATTAATATCGCCAACGGCAACACTGCCTCCGTTGTACAGGTATTCGTAGGAGAGTACGTTAAGGCGTTCGTCTTCTTTCAGGTCGTTGCGGAAGATAACGCCGGTTTGCTGCGGCGGGAGTAAATTAAATAACGTTTGCTGGGCATGGGCCTTTTGCACAATGCAGGGTATTGCGAGCACAGTAAGGGTTAGCAGGGTGATATTTTTAATACTACCAAAAAAACAGTAACGCATTTAATGAGGGGGTTATTTATTAATTACGGGAAATATAAAAATAGCTATTGCTATTGATGGGTAATGGTTATATTTTACTTAAAAAAAAACCAAGGCTGCAATTGCAGCCTTGGTTTTTTATAATAGGTGTTTATTATTTATCCCACCATACGCGGGTAGCAAAATTATCTGCACCCTGGTGTGTAACAGCAGCGGCATAATTTGTACCGTTAGTTTGTATCAATGTAGTAGGATAAGGCATCCTGCGTGGAACCTGCCCGGTAATGAACTGGCCCTGGTAAACAATGGGTGTTAATGCCGGGTAGCCTGATCTTCTCCAGTTAGCAAATGTTTCGTTGAAATCAAACGTAGTTGAAGTAGCTACGTAATATTCCATGTTAATTTGCTCTAAAGCAGTTGCTGGCATTAACGGGTGTGTTGCAACGTATGTTGCAATATCACCGGCGTTTACAGCACCGGCTGCAGATGGATTGTATTGTGCAAGTGTAGCCATATCTGCAGTAAGTGCGTTGGCATAGTGTGTTGCAGCAACACCCGTTGCCCAACCCCTTGATGCAGCTTCTGCAAGCAGCAATTCAGATTCGCCATAAGTGTAAATAAAGTTTGCGCTTACTCTGTCCGCATAAACCTGCAAACGCGGGCGGGAGTATTTGCCTAATGGTGCAGGTGCATCATTTGCATCAGCTGCAGGTGTTGCGCCCGGATAGTCGGGTGCGGTAGATAATGTACCGGTGGTATAGCCGTTTGGCATACCTACCTGCAAACTTGCGGTATTAATACCGGGCAAAGTACGGTCTTCATTAGCCCTGCGGCCGTTAGCGGCAGTTATCTCTGCAATAGCAGAAATACGCGGGTCATTGGTCGATTTCATAAAGTCGATCAGCGTTTTGCCCCAACGCACTTCTCTAAAGTCGTCGGTAACCAATAGCGCATCAGAGTTGCTGCTGGTATTACCGTTAGCATCAGTCATCACTTTCGCGTTATCGGCAATGCTGGTCATTGTACCGCCTGCGTATGCTTTTTCGGCCCAAGTTTTGGCTGTAGCCGCATCAACTTTTGTTAATCGCATAGCTGCCTTTAACATTAAAGAATATCCTAAACGTTTCCATTGAGCGATGTTACCACCGTAAAACAAATCGGCCGTAGGGGCAGCTTTTGCCGCATCGAGGGCTTTCGTTGCCTGGTCAAGCTGCGTAAGTATGGCCGTATAGATATCCTGTTGAGAATCAAATTTAGGCTCAAAGATTCCGTTTTTTGCTTGCCCTTCTTCAGAGTAAGGCGCATCTCCGTGTAGATCTGTTATACGCTGTATAAACATTGCGCGCAAGATGGTACCGCAGGCATCAAGGTTAGATAATTCGGGCTTATCCTTAATCAAAGCCTTCATTTCGTCAACCAGGG
>CBFGNE010000585.1:0-3372 GCA_965649995.1 uncultured Mucilaginibacter sp. | reverse complement strand
AGCTGCAAAAAAACAGCTTAAACTGCTTTGGATATCGTGTGGCGCAAGCGATGGCCTGCTTTCATTCAGTAAGCGTACGCACGATTACCTGGCAGAAAAGGGAGTTCCGCATGTTTATTATATTGAGCCGGGCGCGCATGATTTTAAGGTTTGGAAAAATGGGTTGTATATGTTTTCTCAGTCTATTTTTAAGCCGGTAGATGCCTCCAACTTTTCGAAATACATTTATCCGGAAACGGGTGTTGCTGCCTCAACAAATATTCCTGGCGTGCCTTACCCCAAAATATTGCCGGATAACCGCGTTATGTTCCGTGTAAAAGCCCCCGAGGCACAAAACGTTAAAATAGACCTGCTCAAAAAATACGATATGAAGAAGGATACCGGTGGTATCTGGACAGTTACTACCGATCCTGTTGTTTTAGGGTTTCATTACTATTCGTTAATTATTGACGGGGTAGCGGTTGTTGATCCGTCAAGCCAAACGTTTTATGGCATGGGACGGATGGCAAGTGGTATTGACATCCCCGACCCGGCTGGCGACTTTTATTCTATAAAAGATGTGCCTCATGGCCAAGTAAGATCGGTTAACTACTACTCGGCCTTAACCAAAGCCTGGAGAAGGTGCAACGTGTATACGCCTGCCGGTTACGACGATAATCAATCGAAAAGATATCCCGTACTTTATCTGCAGCATGGGTCGGGAGAAGACGAGACAGGATGGAGTACCCAAGGTAAGATGAACTTTATTTTGGATAACCTGATAAGCGAAGGGAAAGCTGCGCCAATGATTGTAGTAATGGATAGGGGTTACGCAACTGATCCAACAAAAACTAACGTCCCCGCTCAGCCTGGGCGGCTTAATTCAAATAATGTCTTCCCGGAGGTACTTGTAAAAGAGGTTGTCCCGATGGTGGATAAAACTTTCAGGACGTTAACCGACCGGGAACATCGCGCTATGGCGGGTTTATCAATGGGTGGGTTTCAAACCTTCCAAACCACAATGGCAAACCTTGATAAATTTGCCTATGTGGGTGGATTTAGCGGAGCGGCATTTTTACAGCCCGGAACAGATATTACTAAAATGTATGATGGCGCTTGGGCAGATGCAGCAAATTTTAATAAAAAAATAAAAGTGTTATACATTAGTATTGGTACTACCGAGCCCGAAAGGATGTATATGGGTGTTAAAGGTTTCCACGAAGCGCTGCAAAAGGCAGGAATAAACCATATTTATTACGAGTCTCCGGGCACAGCGCACGAATGGCAGTCGTGGAGGCGGTCATTGCACCAATTTGCCGGCTTGATATTTAAAGATAAGTAATTCGGCAGATATGAAATTCAATTCTCGATTCCTTGTCACCTGTATATTCATCCTTGTTGCGCATAACTGTTTTTCTCAGGATAAGAACTTTTATATTTTTTTGTGCTTTGGCCAATCTAATATGGAGGGCAATGCGAGAATAGAGCCACAGGATACTATTGCCGACAATCGTTTCCAGGTATTTGAAACGGTTGATTGCCCCAAACTGGGGAGGACTAAGGGCAATTGGTACCCAGCAGTACCTCCGCTTGCCCGGTGCAATACGGGGCTTACGCCGGCAGACTACTTTGGCAGGGTACTGATTGCTAACTTACCGGATAAAATAAAAGTCGGCATTATCAATGTTTCGATCGCTGGGTGCAGAATTGAATTGTTTGAAAAAGATAGCTATCAGTCTTACATTACCAAAGCGCCGGCATGGATGGTGAATATGATTAACGAGTATAATGGCAACCCATACGGCCATTTGGTAGAAATGGCTAAAATGGCTCAGAAATACGGAGTGATAAAAGGGGTTTTACTGCACCAGGGGGAGTCGAATCCTAATGACACCCTTTGGACACAAAAAGTTAAAGGGATATACAACATGCTTCTGCATGATTTGAAACTAAAGGAAAAAAAAGTACCGTTACTGGCAGGGGAATTAGTTAACGCTGATCAGGGCGGTAAATGTGCCGGTATGAATGGTATTATTGCCGGTTTGCCTAAATTGATTCCCAATTCGTATGTCATATCATCAAGTGGTTGCCCGGCAAGCCCCGACAAGTTGCATTTTACCGCCGAAGGGTACCGGATGATAGGAAAGCGTTATGGGGAAAAGATGCTTTCTTTGTTAGGATATAAACCTGTGTACTGATAGCAATCTGAATCATTACAAATCCGTTTGGAATTGCTTTCATGTAACCCGTTTGAATAAGGCAAACAATTTGGATGGGTGCAAATGCCGCTAGAGGCATTTAGGCTTTTATAGAAGGTTTTTTATGTGCAATTCGATATTCTGACGGAAGTAGCCCGAATTTGTCTTTAAAAGATTTTGAGAAATAATGCGCTGTTGCAAACCCGGTTTCCCTTGCTATCTGTGCTAAGGCCTTATCAGTGGTGGTAAGCTGGCGCAATGCCTTATCAAGTTTAACAGACCTAATCAATTCTACAGGAGGTTTGCCGGTAAGTTCAAATACCTTATTATATAACGCTACACGGCTGGTACCTAAGTGGGCACTTAAGTTAGCAACATTTAACTTTTTGCTGGCGATGTTGTCTTCAATGAAGTTCATAACGCTGCCGATAAATTCGTCATGGCTTGTTTTTACCTCAAAATCGCCCGGGAGTACCAGAAACCGCTTACTGTAAGTTTGTTTGAACATAACAAGGAGAGACAATAGGTTTTTTATTTTAACAGCCAGGATATCAAAGTTGAAGGGCTTTGTAAGATAATCGTTCGCACCCGAATTTAACCCGCGGATTTGTTCTTCTTCGCCGCTCAGCCCGGTTAGTATAATAACGGGCAGGTGCCGTGTCCTTTTATCGGCTTTGATCTTTTCACTCAGCTTTATCCCGTCTATTCGGGGCAGTTTTACATCAGTGATGATTAAATCCGGATGGTAAGTAAGTACCTTGTCCCACCCTTCCTTACCATCGCTTGCTTGTATTATATCATACATATCCTGCAAACCATCCACAATATAATTGCGGTATTCGTCATCATCTTCAATAATTAGCAAACTATACCGGTGTTGTGCTGTGTCCCCCATATTTATAAACAATGCGTCCAGTTTTAGGCGTTACCAAATCACTAATTGGATGCTTAGCTAATGCGACACAAGTTTTGAATTGTTCGCAGTTGCCGTCATTTGTTGCCACTTGCAATTTTATTATCGTTTGTGGTAGGTTAAATTGGTGTATTTGCACGTAAAGTGCTCGGTTGTAAATCAGTTAGTGGACGGCATTACAACATTACGTAAATAAACGGAAGATTAAAATGAGTGCTCATGTTACTAATGCCTCTAATGGGCTTGTAACGCTGTTTTTGGTATTAATTTGAACAAATGTTG
>CBFGNE010000584.1:0-3377 GCA_965649995.1 uncultured Mucilaginibacter sp. | reverse complement strand
CAATAATGCCGATGCAGTAAGCAAAGCAGATATTGTAGTTTTAGCCATCCTGCCGCAGCAATTAAATAAACTACTGGATGAGATAAAACCAGCCACCACAGAAGGCAAACATTTGCTGATATCCGTAGTATCAGGTGTTAGCTGTGCGGATATACGCAAGCAGCTGAGCTTAGATGTGCAGGTGATCCGCGCTATGCCCAACACAGCCATAGCCATTGGCCACAGCATGACCTGTATTGCTACTGATACCGCTTCAGACGCCAATATTAGCCTCGTAAAATCATTATTTGATACCGTTGGCGTTACCATACAGATAAACGAAGAACTGATGACCAGCGCCACCGCACTTTGTGCCTGCGGCATCGCTTTCTTCCTGCGCTCTATACGCGCGGCATCGCAGGGTGGTACCGAGATCGGTTTCCATGCGCACGATGCATTAAAGATGGCGGCGCAAACCGCCAAAGGCGCTGCAGACCTGCTTTTGCAGCTTGCCTCGCACCCGGAACAGGAAATTGATAAAGTAACTTCGCCAAAAGGCTGTACAATAGCCGGGCTTAACGAAATGGAACATAACGGTTTTAGCTCCGCTATGATAAAAGGGATAAAAACCTCTGCCGAAAAAGCTGGGGTACTTTATAAGAGCGAATAGCGCGCCTAGGTAAGAGGTCGAGAATTAAGAATTAAGAGTCAAGAAACAAGATAAGAAGAAAAATCTTAAGCCTTGGCTCTTGATTCTTAAACTCTTGCATCTACATTAACTTCCTCCATTGAACCCGAAGGGCGTTAAATTGGCCACTTTTTGCCAACCCATATAACCCTCAAAAAATAAATCCTGCGGCTTGTAAAAAGCGCCTTTGGCATCTATAATAACCGATGGCGCCTCCAGGTTAATGATGGACGATTGCCCGTCATCCAATCGCGTATCGTTGTACAGTTTGCTTAAGCTGTAGCCATTTGCCTGGTATTGCGTTTCTTCTTGTTTTTTCAGATACACTACAAACAACGCGCGTGTAAAGCCCAGATTTTTATAATTTGTGTTAATTGCGGTGATCATCGTATCCACTTCAACCCTCCTCTTGCGTACCAACGAATCACTATGCGCTATGTAACCATCTCCGCCGGGTGTCCATTTGGCTAATTCATATACTATAAACCCTTGCTCTTTTGTATCGTTGTTGTATAACGAACTTATAAAATGCTGTATCGACCCCTGGTAGGCAGCTGCCCTGTTCTCCTTCCATACAGCCTCTTCTTCGGGGGTGCCTGTTAGGTTTTCAAATGAAGGGTAACCTTGATATACTACCGTATTTTTGCGGGTATCATATTCAAAATTTACCAGCAAATAAGTTATTCTGTAACCGAGCGCCTTATTTTCTATCTTCAAAAGTTCCTCGCTGCCTGCCTTAAGCAAGTGATGCTCTTTATCATAATTTAAGTTCAAAACCTCGGCATTCATTATTTTGCATTGTTTGGCATTAGCGTTCTCGCCTAAAAACTGGGCGTTAAACAGCTCCAGGTTTTTGTACCACTCTTTGTTGTTAGGCTTAATTGTAACCTCGCTTAGTTGCGCGGTGCTGGCAGTGAGCATAATGTTTAAGCTTACATCGCCCTCGCCTACCATCAATTGTTTTAAGAATGCATTATAACCCAGCATTTTTACTATCAGCGAATAATTGCCGGGGGGCACCCTGGTAAACTTAAAAACGCCGGCAACATTGGTGGCCGTCATAAATTTTGTACCGGTTAAAAAAACAGTAGCACCGGGCAAAGCGCCTTTATCATCCCTAACAGTGCCACTAACGGTAAAGGTTTGCTGCGCCTGGGTAGTGCCGGCAAAAATCAAACTGAACAATAGAATGCTTAGAGTTTTTAACGCGTTTTTCATCTTATGCGATTTTATTTGGCAATGCCTTCAGGCTGGCATTAATACAATTGGTGCATAAATATATCGAAAAGAATTTATGAACGTAGCAGCAACATTTCCACAATTACTCTCCTCAGCCTTATAAATAAAACATAAAGTTTAAATTGCAGCCCTTACACGTACACTTTTTTTATGGCTAAAACCGCAACTTCTATATATACTGTCCAGTTTTGGTTGGTTTGCGTCAGTTCTCTTTTGTTTTCAGCAAGTTATAATATGCTAATACCCGAGTTGCCTGCCTACCTCAGCAGCATGGGCGGCGGCGAACATAAGGGCTTGATTATTGCCTTGTTTACGCTCACTGCCGGCATTTCGCGCCCTTTTAGCGGCAGGTTTACCGATAAGCTTGGCCGCGTGCCGGTAATGGCGGTCGGCTCTATCGTATGTTTTATTTGCGGCTTTTTATACCCTGTGCTTAGTTCGGTGTCGGGCTTTTTGTTTTTGAGGCTTTTGCATGGCTTTTCTACCGGTTTTAAACCTACGGCTACTGCCGCGTATGTTGCAGATATAGTACCCCGCGAACGCTGGGGCGAAGCACTGGGCATGCACGGCCTATTGTTTAGTACCGGTATGGCGGTTGGCCCGGCAATTGGCAGCTATATCCGCATGACGCATTCGCTCAATACGCTTTTTTATACGTCTTCTTTTTTCGCCTTAATGTCTATAGTGATATTGATGAACATGCGCGAAACATTGAAAGAGCGCGAACGCTTTAACCTGGGAATGTTCAAGATCTCGCGAAAGGATATTATAGCCGTTGAGGTTTTGCCCGCAGCCATTGTTACGCTACTATCTTATCTATCGTACGGAGCGATCCTTACGCTTATCCCCGACTGGAGCCATCACCTCGGGATTGCCAATAAGGGATGGTTTTTTGTAGTGTTTACCTTAGCATCGCTCTTTATCCGGTTGATTGCCGGTAAAGCGTCTGATAAATACGGCCGCTTGCTGGTGATAAAGGTTGGGCTGGCATTACTGGTATTTGCGCTTATTATTGTGGCCTATGCTCATACCATTACCGGCTTACTGCTGGGCGGTGTAGTATATGGGGTATCGCAGGGCATCCTTTCCCCTGCCCTAAACGCCTGGACCATTGATATGAGCCAGCCAAGCCACCGTGGCAAGGCGGTTGCTACCATGTATATATCCTTAGAAGCAGGTATTGGATTGGGTGCGCTGATAGCAGGCTGGTACTACCAGGATGTGATTGCCCAGGTGCCTTATATTATTTACGCTACCGCCGCCGTAACCGTTATTGCGCTTGCTTATATGTACCTGCGCCGCGAGCCGGTTAAAAAAGAAGAGGTTGTGGAAATGGAGGTATTAGGGTAGAATTTACAATTTCCTTTTCCTTAGTTCATCAAACTGGATATCATCGTCCCAACGCCAGGTGCCATCTTCCAATTTGATGTATTTATGTATAATAAAAATGCGCCCTGTAGATTGTTCAGAT
>CBFGNE010000583.1:0-3387 GCA_965649995.1 uncultured Mucilaginibacter sp. | reverse complement strand
TTTTGCATTCCAGTTAACGCCTACCAGCGTATCATTCTCGTCCATGCCTACACACCATTCCTCCAAAAAATACGCCAGCGGAATCTCGGTCGGCGTATAATCCTTCCAATCGTCCCTGGCACAAGCCTTGGCATATGCCCGCTCCGACCAAAACGGAATAACATCAACTTCCTCATCCCCGGCAGACGATGAGTTTGCCCAACCCTTTTTATCTTTTAACCCCCACACCAATTTTGATGCCGCTACCTTTTCGATAAATAACTGGTAATCTCTTTCCGTTGTTGCGGTCCCGTTTAACATTCCTTGCATCTGTATATTATAAATTTCTTTAGTTTCTGATTAATTATCCCTTACCTGCCTACTGGAAACTGCAGACTGCTAACTTTTCTCCGCCCAGTTAAACCTGTCAGCCTGGCTGTACTTCCATGGGGCGCCGTTATTTTCCATATTGCCAAACATATTGTTTAGGCTGGCCGGCGCCTGCGATTCTTCCATCACCACGTAGCGGCGCATCTCTGTTATAATTTCCAGCGGGTTAATATTTACCGGGCAGGCCTCTACGCAGGCATTACAGGTGGTACAAGCCCACAATTCCTCGCGGGTGATGTAGTTATCCAATAAAGTTTTATCGTCGGTATAATCCTTCCCATGCTTATCTATACTGTTGCCCACCTCGGTTAGCCTGTCGCGCGTATCCATCATTATTTTGCGGGGCGATAGCAGCTTGCCGGTGATATTTGCCGGGCAAACGGATGTACACCTTCCGCATTCGGTACAGGTATAGGCCTCCATCAGGTTTTTCCAGGTGAGGTCCGTTACATCCTTTACGCCAAAGCGGGCAATTTCGGCAGTAGCTTCGGGTACGAAAGATGGGTCGAGCATGGCCTTAACCTCGTTGGTAACCGATGCCATATTGGTAAACTCGCCTTTAGGCTTTAAGTTGGAATAATACACATTGGGGAAGGCCAGCAAAATGTGGAAATGCTTGGAGTACGGCAGGTAATTCAAAAATGCAAGTATACCCACAATGTGGAACCACCAACAGCCCCGCTCTATGGTGGCCAATGCCTCCGCCCCTGCGGGCAATAAAGGCGCTATCAGCGCACTCACCGGAAAGTTACCCGCAGTAACATAATGCCCAAAGTGCAGGGCTTGCAGCTTGTAGTCGGCGGCGTTCATGGTGAGGAATGCCGTCATTAGTAAAATTTCGATAGTGAGGATATAGTTGGCGTCGGATTTTGGCCAAGAGGTCATCTCCGTGCCGCTAAAGCGTTTTAATTTGAGGATGTTTCGCCTCGCCAGGAACACTACGCAGGAAACCAGCACCAGCAACGCCAACACCTCAAAGCCGCCTATCAGCAAGCCATATAAACTGCCCAGCGGTTTGGAGAACACCCGGTGCGAGCCAAAGATACCGTCGATCATGATCTCGAGCACCTCCAGGTTGATGATAACAAAGCCCACGTAGATGAAAAAGTGCATCACCGCAGCCGTTGGGCGTTTTACCATTTTGGTTTGCCCGAGTGCGACCTTAGCCATGATGCGCCAGCGGGCAGCGGGGTTATCGCTCCGGTCGGTATCCTTGCCCAACAGTATGTTGCGCCTAACTTTTGCAACGTTTTTACCAAACAGGTAAACTGCCGCTATTAGTATGATGATGAAAATTACCTGTCCAATCATTATGCATGCATAGTATTAAAGGCTAAAGTATAAATTAGTTTTAATGTTTGTGGGAAATGTTGAAAAGGTTGGAAAGGTTAAAAAAGTTAGAAAGGTTGTGAGAGGTTAGAAAAGTTGGAAGGATTAGAGATGTTGTTGTAATTGTAATTGCAGGGTTTGAAGATTAGAAATAAAAAACAAAACTAACACTCCTGTAATTCCCTGAAAACCAACCGTACAACCTTGCAACCTTGCAACCTTCCAACTCCCCTAACCAAAAAGTTGAAAAAAAACTTTACAGGAATAAAAAAAACGCTACATTTGCAAACCTTAAACGGAGCGGTATCATAGCTCAGTCGGTAGAGCAAAGGACTGAAAATCCTTGTGTCGCTGGTTCGATCCCAGCTGATACCACAACAAAAGCTCCTTACTTAATTGTATGGGGCTTTTTTGTTTCCGGTCTCTTCCCTTTATATCACCAACCCGAATTATGGTAATTATTATTACTCCACGTAGGAATAAAGTGTCTTACAATTTGTGAAACTTATTCGTAAAGCTGTCGTATAAACTTTTATCTACCAAAGAATAACCTTTATGTTGAAAGCCACTTTCCATACTTGCCTGTTAATTGACGATAATCCGCTGGATAATTATATTAACGTCATTCTGATAAAGCACTATAACTTCGCAGATCAGGTTTTAACATTGGAGTCTTCTCAAGATGCTTTAAAATACTTAGGCAACGGCACTATTCAACCTGATATAATTTTTCTCGACATCAGAATGCCGGTAATGAATGGATTTGACTTTATTAAGGAATACGCTAAATTAGAAAACATTAAGCCCTCAACTAAATTATTTATACTATCTGCTACATGCGACCCAAGCGAAATAGCCCGGGCTGAGAATAATAAATATGTAACAAAGTTTATCGAAAAAACTTTGACCGGCGAAAAGTTAGCTGATATAGTAAATGCTCATCAAATTGAGCCAATGTATCCTACTATCAATGGTCCAAACGGCTCAAATCAGTTATCCGCTTAATGGATTGTTAGCCTTTTCCTCTTTATTCGTAAATAATCTTATCTACCCTGCCTTTAAAATAAGTGTAATCCATATTGGGCAAATTCCATACCGCCATAAAGTTTAATGGGTGGCTTATTCCATTTGATTTTTTGTAGTTCCAGGCATAAGCGGTCCATTTGTGTTTTTCAAATTTGCCCTTGTTGTCATAATACCTGTCCTCGGTTTCAAAACGTAAAAATTCGTGATGTTCATTAAAGTAAAAAACACCGCTTGCCGAAGTATTACCGTGAGTTATAGTGCCTTTTACGGTGTACGGATCAATTTCTTCCCATTCAATATAGGGCTGTAAAAAGTAAGCCGGTTCTAATATAGCTTCTGCCAGCATGGTAATTAATTCGGCAATATCCATTTCGTGCCCATGGTGGTTTGTAACGGTAAAATAGCTTAGTAACTTAATAAGCAGACTGCCCTTTCCATCCTGAAATCTATCAATCGCGCCAAAAGGAAATAGGCCAAACAGTTTGGTTTGGAATAAAACTATCCTTGCCGGATCGGGAAAGAAGTTTACCTGGCTGCATTTTAATGCCGACCATTTTTTTTCGGGTGCCATTTTAAGATGAGCATATTTCCATTTGATGTGGCAATAGCTTGATCTGTTGTTCGCAACATATCCGCACTGCTTTAAATAGTTTTTTAGGGCCG
>CBFGNE010000582.1:0-3419 GCA_965649995.1 uncultured Mucilaginibacter sp. | reverse complement strand
CAAGGAAATGGTAAGTGCCATGAAATGCAGTATCTTTTTTTGCAGCGGTAAGGAACAACTGCTTTGCTTCGGACAGATCAATGGTAAGCTTGTCCATGCCCGTAAAAAACTCCTCCGGCGGGCGCTGGCATATTGCCTTGCCGCCCACACAGAGGAGAATCATCATTAAAAACAAAAATCTACGGTTCATTTTGATAAGGTTTAGGTTAAAGCCCATGATGCGTTTTTCCATTAAGATGCAGCTACGGCAGGTATTCCATAAATTATTTTTATTTTTTTTGAGCTTTATTAATAATCTTCGGCAACAAAGTCATACCAGCACTAAACAAGCCAACAACGCCGGGAACGAGCAGGTACTCACGCCAGGTTGCGAAGTTTTTAGGGTAGTGTCTTTTCTTCAATATTTGCCTAAAAATTCATCTATCTCATCTTCGCTGTCAAAATTCTGAATAGCATTTGCCAGTTTTATTTGACCTTTGGCAATTGCTATCGCAGCAAGCGCTACTGTAGTAGTACTTAAATCCCAATTTTCCGATAAAACACTTATCGCGAGTCCCGATAGTTCACTCAAAGCATTTTGATAGTTGGGGTAAAGCGCCGGCGGTATAACTGGATTATTTTTGTGGCGTTGTATTTCTATCAATGAAACTAAACCTAACACGTTCCAATCTATAAACCCCGTCATTTTTGCAATGCGAACCATATGTGGCACAGCATAGTACGATGCGATTCCAACATCTCCCTGATGGTGGAGTTCATCCCATAACCCTTGATATATTTCTTGAGTTTCGTTGGCGGTGTTTGCCACTTCCAATCTTTTTAAAGCTTTTGAAACATCATCGGTAACCCCTCTGTAACCTCCTTCAAGTTCAGCCCAACGAGGGTCATCCAACCCTAAAAATGGTTCATTTACTTTTTTTTTAGGGAATAGATCGCCAAGTTTAAAAGCCATACAATAAATGATAAATATTAGTTTGATGTTAATCGTTCATAGCCCAAATCTGCTATCAACATAAAACAGTAAAGAAATAGTTCGGGATTTGTAGCGTATTGCCTTGTTTTACCAACCGGTGTATATCTAATGGTAATCAGCTTCTGTCGGTATCGGAACTACTTCATATTTTAAATTCCATTCTTTTATGTTTTCTAAGATCGGCAAAAATGCCAGGCCTTTTTCCGACAGCTTGTACTCTACCCTTGGTGGCAATTCCTTATAGGCTAATCTTTCCAATAGTCCGTCTTCTTCCAGCTCCTTCAACTGTTCGGTTAGTACTTTCCTTGATATGTGTGGCACTATCGCATCTAACTGGCCAAAACGAATAGTACGGGTGCCCATTACATTTATAATTATGGGCTTCCATTTATTGCCAATAGTGCCGATAGCTCTCGTAAACGGGCAATTCGAATTGCAAAATCTTTCGTCTTTCATGTTTCTAAAATAATTGTAGTTACCTATTAGTAACCAGAATAAACCATAACAGTTACAAATATAAACTATCGATGGTATCTTTGTGAAACAAATTTAAAATAAAAAGAAATAATGAGCAGATTAAAAAATAAAGTAGCAGTTATAACCGGCGGCAATAGCGGCATTGGGTTTGGTATTGCGCAGGAATTTAAAAATGAAGGCGCTAAAGGAGCTATCGTAGGCCGAAACCAGCAAACCTTAGATAGTTCTGTGTCCCTGCTTGGCGATGATTTTATAGCCATAAATGCCGATGTAACCAACCTTGCCGACCTGGAAAGGGTATTTAAGCAAACGGCCGAAAAATTTGGTAAAATTGATGTGCTTGTGGCCAATGCAGGCGGTGGAACGATAGGAACGGTAGCAACGCTTGGCGAAGCCGACTACGACAAGACAATGGACCTGAACCTGAAAAGTGTTTACTTCACTGTAAATAAAGCATTGCCTTATATGAATGATGGCGGTTCTATTATTCTCATCGGGTCGAATGCAGCGCATCGGGCGTATGCTTCATTTACGTTGTACGGTGCGGCAAAAGCGGCTGTGATATTTTTTGCAAAAGCATTTTCGAGCGACCTTTTAGATAGAAGGATCAGGGCAAACGTAATAACACCGGGTACAACCGATACACCGGCATTTGACAAGTTTGTGCCGGCAGAACAAATTGAAGCCGTAAAAGCACACTATGCAGGTGCAATGCCTACGGGAAGGATTGGACAACCGACTGATATTGGTAAAACAGCAGTTTTTCTGGCGTCTGACGATTCTTCGTTTATGCTTGGTGCCGAACTCCTTGTTGATGGCGGCATGACCTATTTGAATAAGTAATCGAACCCACACCGGCATGATATCTCTACTCGTGCCATTAAACAATTAAAATAATTTCAAAATGAGTAAATCAAAAAACAACGTAGCAAGCTACGCAATTATCGGCTTTGGCAGTATCGGCAAGGCCCTGGCCAAAGCGTTTGCCCGCAAGGGTATTGAAATATCCGTTGCAACCACACGCAACCCGGAAAGCTTTTCATCCGAAGCGGCGGCAATCGGCCCCGGCATCATTCCTACAACACTGGCAGAGGCCGTAAAGGCGGATATCATCTTTTTAGCCGTGCGTTTCGAATCACACCCGGATGTAGCAAAGGCACTACCCTCCTGGCTGGGGAAAATCATAGTAGATGTAACCAATGCCTACGGCGTACCGCCCGAGAAATTGGGAGGACTGCCATCGGCCAAATTCGTTGGCCAAGCCTTTACCGGTGCAAAACTGGTTAAGGGCTTCAACCATTTGGGCGCTGCCATTCTTGAACAGGATCCGGCCGCGAATGGCAGCAAGAGGGTGGTGTTCCTGGCGAGCGACGATGACGGCGCGGCAGCGGAAGTTGGTGCGCTTACAGAAAACCTCGATTTCGCGCCAATCCAACTTGGCGGGCTTTCGGAAGGTGGGTTGCTTGTGCAGGCGCGCGGAAATAGCTGGGGCCAATTGATATTTAAGGACCTGGTTAAGTTTGATTAATAGTAAAAATAGAAACAATGAGTAAATTAAAAAACAAAGTAGCCGTTGTTACGGGTGCTTCAAAAGGAATAGGCGCGGCTATCGCAAAACATTTTGCGGCAGAAGGCGCAAAGGTAGTTGTGAATTATGCTTCAAGTAAAGAAGCCGCAGATAAAGTTGTTGAGGAGATAATCGGTAATGGTGGAACAGCCATTGCAGTACAGGCCGATATATCTAATGAAGCAGATGTAAGCAGGCTGTTTGAAGAAACCAATACAGCTTTCGGCACCCTGGATGTTTTGGTAAACAACGCCGTCTTTCAGCAATTTTTACCGATTGAACAGGCATCTGCAGAAGCTTTTCATCAGCATTTCAACGTAAATGTTTTGGGCCCTGTATTAACCATCCGGGCGGCGTTGAAACTGTTTGGAAATGAGGGCGGCAATATCATCAATATAAGTT
>CBFGNE010000581.1:0-3440 GCA_965649995.1 uncultured Mucilaginibacter sp. | reverse complement strand
TATCGCCTACGTGGGCATAGTAAAAAAGATTATTTTGGATATCTACCAGTGCCATAGTGGCTACACAAGCCATGCTATCCAGTTCCTTTACCTCCTGTTTTTTTGCGGATATAGCATTATTAGCCAGCTTAAACGACTCGATCATCGCAGGGATCGCGTCGCCTTGCTTATCGCTCAGGTAATCAAGCATTTGCTCGCGGGCAATTGCAGCGGCCACCTCGCCGCCGTTGTAGCCGCCTACGCCATCAATAACACTGGCCAGTATTAATTGGCTGCTTAAACGCTGGGCAATAAACGTATCCTCGTTATTGCTGCGTACCTTGCCGGTATCGGTTAATCCAAAAAAGTTTTCAGCCATTAGTTTTACCGGAGTTTTTAATATCGATAAAGTGTGTTGCCAGCAGGCAAACCACCAGTACCAATAAGCCTATGGATAATATTTGCGACATAACCTTATGATTTAAAAAGGTTTAAACCAATAATGCCGTTCAGTAATATACGCGAATTTACCGGCAGCTCCACCCATTTTGGCGAATTGATGTCGCTGGTAGGTACCGCCATTTCGTTCAAAGTGGTCATTTCGCCAAAGGATGCGAGGTAGAACTTGCCATCTGCTTTGTTAAAACGCACTTGTAAATGCGGCGTATTCACCCATTCCGACGGTATTTTAAATACGCTTTGCTCCTCGCGTTCCTCATCGCTGCCGGATACGATGATGTCGTCGTCCTTCATCAAATACTCCACCTTTTTACCGGCGAACTGCTTATCCGGGATGATGGTCTCAAACCTTGCTATGCTTTTCTTATCTTGCTTAATAGCCTCTTTTTCACTGTATTCCAAGTCTTCCTGGTAAGGTATCTCAAAATACCCTTCACTGTAATAGATAAAGCCTTTCAGGATATCCTGGTTCACATCGAACGTTTGCGCTATACCTGTTTGGCGCGGAATGAAGGTTACCCGCAGGTTTTCTTCCTTTTTTGCTGGCTGGTTACTGTTGCCCGGCAGCAGTTTGCCCATAAAACCTTTATCGCCGCGCTGGTAATCGGGGTGCGACACCAGGCGAAACACCCATTTTGAACCCGATGGCTCAACTTTTTTGCCTTCGACGCGGTAATCTCTTAATATCTCGTAAAACTTCTTTACGGTTTCCTGTACTATCAAGCCAAAAAGACCCTGTTTATTCTCTACAAATTCTTTATAATCATCTGCATTAAAGCTTATTATAAATTCGTGATAAAATACAACGCGGTCGGCAAATGATAGGTCCTTGATAGAATCCTGAAATTTTTCTACGATATAGGTATAAACGCTATCCGGCGTAAGTGCAGGTATTTTGCCGTTTACACCGATGCTTTCTTTGGTTAGAAACCAATCCTGTATACCTATGCGCTGCCAAAAATTTGGTTTCGATTCCATTTGTGCTATAAAAATTCAAACATGATTACTGAACAGAAAACAGCAACAGATGTTTTTGCCCGTTCAGCTATAATTTATGTTGTTGATGACAACACCAACAACGGTTCAACACTTACAACAGCTCGTCTTTATTGATTTGCAGATGTATCTATCGTCGCTGCACTGTCCTTAAGCATTTTAATAGCATTTATACTGTCTATACTTGCTTTTATTATACTATCGCGCCGGTGTCTTAATGAATCGGCGCGCTGCCGCTTTTCCTTATACAAATCATTTGCAGGTACATCATCCTGTGGGTTAGCCATTTGCGCTGTATCGCTTGCATTCTGCACCGTGTCTTGTGTAGTGTTAGTTTTTGGCAGGCGCGCATCTTTTTTGAGGAACGCCGCATATACAGAAAAGCCTACAAACAGCACCAGCAATGCTACTAAAGCATTGAAAGCCAGCTTAGATACTACCATTTTCGATTCATCATCGGGCACGTTTGAAGTATTTTCGCCCCCCTCCTGGCTTGCCGATTGCAACTCGAGCACTTGTTCCTGCAGCTTTTTATTCTCTGCTTTCAGCGACTCAATATTCGCTTTTGATACCCCGCCAATGCCGCCGCTGCTGCCGGTTGGCGCAACAAGGCTGCCGGTTACTATGGCATCGTGCAACTCCTGCCCGTCGGCGTACCTGTCCTCCGGCTTTTTTTGGAGGCATTTTTTAATGAGGTTAAGCAGCCATGCCGGTACTTGCATCTCCTGCCGCATCTTTTGCTCAGGCCATTCCTCGGGGAGGTTTAGCTTGCGGGCACGCAGTGGATCAGGCACTTCCGATTCCATGTGGCCAAGCATTACGGCGTTGCGGCCGGTATCGCCTTCGCCGGTTAAGGGGAAGGGTACTTGCCCGGTAAGCAGTTCGTAAAGGATAACGCCGTAGCTATATATATCCGTCTGTAACAGCATCTTACCCTCGTGCTGCTCGGGCGCCATAAACTCGGCGGCGCCTGCATGGCGTATACTGCTGCGGCGCTGTTCCTCGCTCATGATGGCCAGCCCGAAATCCAGCAGCACATAGTTGCCGGTATGGATATTGTACTTTACATTATTGCTTTTTATATCTCCATGCTTAACCCCCACTTTATGGCAATGCGCTAAGGCACAGGCTAATTGGTCGGCTACTTTAAGTAGTTCTTTAAGCGTGAATATTTTTTCGTGAGGCGGGGCAAGGAGTTCGTTGAGATCCGGGCCATCGATGTATTCCATCTCAATGTATGGGAACGCACCGCTCTCGGTAACACCAAAGCTTAATATTTTTACGATGTTTGGATTTGGTATCTCGTTGACTTTCTGAAGTTTAGCTACTTCGTTCTTAAAGTTGCGGTAGTTTTTATCGTCGCCGCTTTCGGTGTGGATGGGGGTTGGTATCAGCTTTACGGCCGAATATATGGTACCCGTTCGCTTACCTTTGTATACCGATCCCTGCCCGCCTGTGCGCAAGGCGCCAAGGTTTTCCAAACCCTCTGCTATTGTAAATACTTTACTCATTTATCCTGTTAAAATTACCACTGCCGGTATAACGGCTAACCTGCTATGAAATTACAACAAAGCCGCCGCTTTGTTGTGTGCAAAAAAAATTACTTTTAAAAACTTAAAAAAAACCGAGTAAATCGGAGAAAAATCGGTGGAAATCTTTGAAATACCGGGCATTTCCGACAGATGCCTAAATCCTATTTTTTATGCCGAAAATACTTTTTAAAATGGATACAAAAAGGTTTAAAAGTTTAATGGCCGTTGGGTTATGCCGGTACACCTGCCACAACAAAATAGTGGCAAATAGCAGCGCACCAAGGGCACTCAATAAAATATAAAGCACCGGTTTTGACAGAACTATTTTTGCCGGGTGGGCAAAGGACTCGGGCGCCTGCATTTTATCCATCGCCGCCTGGATGTCGCTGTCCTGCACCTTCTCCCCTTTTCCGTTTTCGCGCAGCAGCTCGTTTAGCCGGCTGTGGTGCAGTTTCACCTGGTCGTGCAAGTAGT
>CBFGNE010000580.1:0-3442 GCA_965649995.1 uncultured Mucilaginibacter sp. | reverse complement strand
CTGCGGTTTGGCGTTCCTTTTTACTTCGGCAAAGGCGGCGGTAATGCCATTTTTGTCAGCCTGCGCATCGGTAACAAAATAGGTCTTCAGGTTTGTGGCGATGGTTTTTGCGTCTTTTTCAGCTTCATTCTTAAATGCAGTAGCATCGGCTAAGGCATAATTGAGGCTCATTTTAGGGTTTTTATAGGCGTTGATGCCGACCACGATGAGGTGGATGGTGGCGTTTTTGTCTACCTGCGCTATAAAACCGTTGCCGCCGGTATTGGAAGGTGTTGGTACATCGGATTGCCCGGCACCTTTATAGTTAACCATGATTTCATCAGGCTCGCTTTCGGTACGCTGGCTGTTGAGTGCTACCGCGCGGATATTGTTCACGCCCGGCAGCAGGTTGATAATGTACTTTTTAGTATCGGTTCCGGTATTATTATCCGTTACAAATAAGCCGCGCGTAGCCAGGTTCACTATTTTTCCATTATGGAAGAGGCGAATCTCCTCTATCCTATCATTCTCAGCGGTGGCATTAACGGTTATTTCTGCCACGCCTGTGGCGTTGTTATAGGTTTGCACTTTATCTTCTACCACGTTCAGGTTGCGGGCAATTTCGGAATAACTGATACGTGCTACAGGTAAGGCGTTAAATTTGATATCTATCTGCTGAAATGTTTCCCCGGCATAAAGGCGCTCGTACAGGTGCGGCGTGTAGGCCTTTTCGTAAATTTTATCCAGCGGGATCACATTTCGCCGACTCAGGTAATAAAGCCTTTTCATCCCTCCTTCGGTACCATCAAAGTGGCCGGTGGGCGCTATAAATACCCAGTCCTCGCTGCCTTTAAACTGGTAAAAGGTACCGTAAAGCTTTTTAGAAGGTATATCAAAAGCTTGTACTGCACCATCAATATTGTTAGTTATCAATGTTTTGTGGTCATCTAAAAAACTAACATTTCTAACCTGCGTAGACGTTTGCGCTGAGAACACCCGCCTGCCTGAAGGGTCGAAGCCCATTATATAGCCCCGGTTGTCCACTCCTACCAATAAAGAAAGATCCTTGTTAACAAACCAACTTTCATTACCGACTATTTGCTGCGAAGTAGATAGTAAGGCTTTAGTGGCTACATCATATATTTTAATGTAGGAGTCTATAAGTACCATCAGCCGCTTTTTATCTGCTGAGAGGGCCAGGTACTGCAATTTAGGGTCATCAAAGCCCCCTTTATATGGCAGGCTCGTAATTACCTGCCCTGTTTGCAGGTTCCAGGCCGTAAGGCGGTCACCTTTATCGTCCCATTCGCGTGCAATCATTGCTTTTTGGTCCTCGGTTATAAAGGCTTTATCGGTGATTTTATAGGTAAGCACGTTGGTTTTTAGTCCGGTCTTCAGGTTCATTTTTCGGAAGTATCGCTTCTCCTTCACCTTGTCTTCTGCCTGGTAGTAGATCCAGTTACCATCTTTACTAAAAAACATGGGTACGTTATCGCCTATCATATCCCAATTGCTATCCATCTTTGGCAGTAATTTGCCGGTTGCTATGTTTTTGAGGAATGCCCCTTCCCCATACTCGGTATAGGCAACGGTATCTCCGCCATCGGTGCGCAGGTGCCAGTCTTTAGGGTACGGTTTCAATTTTTTCACCTTCAGCGGCATCATACGGCGGGTATCCAGCGTGAGTAAATTGCTATTTGCGAAGTATTGCAGGTTGAAGTGTTTCTTCCGGTCGGCAATATCTACATCGTTATAAGTCTTTATTGGCAGCCGCAAGTCAGCAAGTCGGCTCTCGTAAGTTGGCGTAAGGGAATGCGTAGACAGGTCGAACGTAAATAGCGTGGTACTTATAGGTGAGTCGCCTACTAAAACGCTGTTCTCTTTCTCCGAAAAAAAGTAAATCTCGTGATGCTTTGGTACCGGGATAGTTTTTTTCAACACCCAACCTTCAATATCGTAAACCTTTAAAAATGCCGGCGATTCCCAGCTTTCCGAAAGGGTTATTATCTGATTGCCTTCTTCGGATACACAAAAAGAAAACTCGTGGGTTTTTTCAAGGTCGTGGCTGGTAAGCAATTTACCCGTATCTACATCATAAACATCGTAAATTGGGGTGCCGCCTCCGCTAAATACTACAACACGCCCGGTGCGTTGAATGTAATAGACTTCATAAGGAGTGTGCGCAAACTTAAAACTGCTTAGTAATACTTTTTTTTGCAAATCCCATAGTTTAAACACGTCCGAACTATAAGCCATCATTTGCGTACCGCCGTTTAGGAGCCGTGTTACAGCAAGCCCTAATTTTGCTTCGGGGTCAGGTATATACAACTCGGTTTGAAAGGTTTCCAGGTCGGTTTTTACCAAGCCCTTTGTATCGTAGCTGTATGCCTCGTTAGTCCCTTTTTTAACTTTGCCATACGGAAACTCCAGGTCCTCCCCGGTAACGGTGGAAAAACCAAAACGCGCCTTTGAATTATCTATTAATGTTTCGCCATCTTCTGTTAGCGAAACTGGGTAAAGCCGTTCCCGTCCCTCGAATGTAGTTTTGTTTTGGAAAGTGCGTAACTGGATGTGGCGTTTACGGTCCCACATAATTATTTTGCCGCCGCCAACGGTATAAATGTATTTACCTTGTTTATCGGCAATTACATAGCTTACCCGGCCGCCGGTTGGGGCAACAAGGTTTCCTGTTTGGGCAAATGTGGATGTGGCAATAAACAGCGTTAGTATTTGTAGTAGCTTTTTCATTAATTCCTCCTATTATTTCATTAGTTCTACCGGGAAATCATTCCCATTTCCGTAACTTGAGGGGTATTGCGGTGCGCCGTTATATTTCTTCATCAGGCTGGGCACCTGCACCTGCAAAAAGTTCTTCAGCCCGTTTATCGTTATCATTTTGTTACTGGCAGCTTCGCCCTGCATGGCTTTTAATAGCACATAGGTAAAGCCACCGTGGCCCAATTGTGCAAACTCCTGTGCAAACTGCTGGCTTCCGCTGGCGGCTATCCAATGCGTACCCGTACTGCGCGCCACTACGGCCAGGCTCTTTTGCTGATTGGCATCGTTAGTCATCAACTGTGCAAATGCACCGGCACTTTGGCAGGCATCCAAGATAAATACTTGCTTTTGGGCAGGTATATCAATGGCATATTGTTGTAGCATTTTAGATGGTATGCCGTTTTGAGCTAAGGCTTCATCCACGTTTTTCAGATCAGTTACATCATTTGGAACTAAATAAAACTCTTTGTTCTTCTCGCTGATAACGCCGTGGCCAGCGTAGTAAAACACAAATACATCCTGCTGTTTGGCGTTCTTTTGCACTTCGGCAAAGGCGGCTACAATGCCGTTCTTATCGGCTTTCCCATCAGTAACAAAATACGTTTTAAGGTTGCTAATGATGGTTTTTGCATCCTTTTCCGCCTCATCCTTAAAGGCTGTTGCATCTGCCAGGGCATAGTTTAAA
>CBFGNE010000579.1:0-3459 GCA_965649995.1 uncultured Mucilaginibacter sp. | reverse complement strand
TTGCAGCTTTGGCACCGCAAATCGCCTCGAGCCCAAACCAGAATACAAACAGGTGTTGCGGAATAGTGCGAAATCGCTTTCCACACGGTTTAACCCGGCGGTGGGCTGTATCAAATCATGGGATTCTAAACCGTCGGATTTCCTGGTGATCATTGATAATATGATGAACCTGGAATTGCTGTTTTGGGCCACCCGGGAAACCGGCGACTCCAGCTTTTACAAAATTGCAGTAACGCACGCTAACACCACCATTAAAAACCATTACAGGTCCGATTATAGCTCATACCACGTTATTAATTATAATGCGCTAACTGGTGCCGTGCAGGAAAAGAAAACCGCACAGGGCTTTGCAGATCAATCGGCATGGGCAAGGGGGCAGACCTGGGGACTTTATGGCTTTACAGTTATGTACCGCGAAACCAGGGATGAAAAGTACCTTGAGCAGGCAAATAACATTGCCAAATTCCTGTTAAACAACCCCAATTTGCCGGCAGATAAAATTCCTTATTGGGATTTTAATGCGCCAAACATACCAAATGCCCTGCGAGATGCTTCTGCAGGTGCAATAATGGCCTCGGCCCTGCTGGAACTTTGCCGTTATTCGGATAAGGCCAGCGGGCAAAACTATTTTAAAACGGCAGAAACCATTATCAACACCTTATCGTTGCCAGCATACCGCTCCAAACCAGAAACCAATGGCGGCTTTATATTGCAGCACAGCGTTGGCCATTTCCCGGCGGGTACCGAAATTGATGTGCCTTTAACCTATGCCGATTATTATTTTGTAGAGGCGATGAAAAGGTATAAGGGATTTGCGGGGAAATGATTGGAATATCGAATTAGCCAGGACAGTCGGGGCAATTTATGTACGATAGCTGTAACAAAACTATAGTACCGATTTGAATTAACAAATAGATCAATTCAGTTTTAAAAAAGGAGATGTGCTTTTTTTTAAAAATGCAGCTGTATAATATAACGATAAATGCTACAAATAATGGGAGCATAAATAAATTAGCGTAAAATAAAAGCATACCAAAGAATCTTGCTTCACCTTCTAAATGACTTACATTGTGTATCGCAACTAAAACACACAATACCGAAGCGGTTGCGAATACGATGCGTAGAATGGTTTTAAAGGTTTCCATATTCTAAGGTATTTCTCAAATGTCTCCTCAGGTTCTCCTGACAAGGGAACCTGAGGGAGCGGATGCTCCTAATTCACTGCCCTTATCTTAATAACCAGCTTTTTAACCTTTCCGCCGCTTCTAATACCTGCTTGGTGTAGTTCGGCTGGGAAAAACAGGAAAAAGTAGTCGGGCGTTGCAGTATGTGCTTTGCCCTTGATGTAATAATTCTGCACATCTTTTGTTTCATCGTAAGGTTTGGTAATTACCAATAAGTCTTTTTTGCCTTGCGTGTATATGTCCTCTTTGCCTGATATGACGTAATGCAGGTCGATAAAATTCTTATGGGTTTCAAAGCCGGCGGTATCGAGTTTTTTTGGTTCAGGCTCGGTGATTATAGCGAATATGTTATCGCCATCGATTGGGTATTTGCCCGGTGCCATCAGCTCCAGGTTACGGTCGCGCAAAAAGGCTATTACTTTATCCCAGCCGGTTTTGTTGAGTTCGTATTGCCTGGCAAACTCCATTACGTTTAGCGGTTGCTCCGGGTTTAGTTTCAGCCCATTGGCCCAAACGCGTTCTTTAAGCCATGCTTTGGCCGTTTTTTCGGTCCACACCGTACGGCTGCCCTGCGCCATGCAAACGTTTGCGACGATTAATAACACCATTAGTGCGTATAAGCTTTTGTAGGCTGAAAAATGTTTCATAGTTTAGTTTATAATTTGAGGCACCGCAAATAACGATGCTGCAAAACCTATTTGAAAAATATAAATATAATAATCTGTATTGAAAGTATTACACAGCGTACACCCCGAAGATTTTAAAAGTTACCAAACGGGGCAAATCCGAAGCCGGTTTTTGATGGAAGGCCTTGTTGAACCAGGGGCGGTTAATTGCGTTTATACGCATTACGATAGGATGATAGTTGGCTCAGCAAACCCGCTAAGTACTGCGCTGAAACTGGAAAACTACCCAAACCTGCGCGCCAATTATTTTTTAGAGCGCCGCGAAATAGGGATCATTAACGTGGCCGGCGATGGCGAAGTAGTTGCCGATGGGCAAACTTACCAGCTTAAAAAGCTCGACTGCCTATATATTGGCAAGGGGGTAAAATCGGTTACTTTTTCCAGCACGGATGCGGCAAATACAGCAGTCTTCTATCTGCTTTCGGCCCCGGCGCATATGGCTTACCCAACCAGTTTTGTGGCTAATAAAGATGTTGTGAAGGTAAACGCCGGCACAACCGCTATGGCAAATGTGCGTGTTATTAATAAGTACATTCACGCTGAGGGTATAAAAAGCTGCCAGTTGGTGATGGGTTTAACCATACTTAAAGAAGGCAGTGTTTGGAACACCATGCCCCCGCATGTGCACGACAGAAGGATGGAGGCATACTTTTATTTCGATGTGCCCGAGGGGCAGAAGGTATTCCATTACATGGGTGAAGGCCAGGAAACCAGGCATATACTTGCTGGGAATTACGATGCAGTGGTTTCGCCGCCATGGAGCATACACGCCGGCGGCGGCACCTCCAGCTATAGCTTTATTTGGGGCATGGCAGGCGAGAACCTCGACTATACCGATATGGATGGTATTACAATAACAGATATCAAGTAAAAATTAATTATAATAAAATTGGAAAACAAATTTTCATTAGCCGGCAAAGTAATAGTTGTTACCGGCGGCACAGGTATTTTAGGTAACTCATTTGTAAATGGGATTGTTGAGGCAGGGGGAGCAGTGGGCATCCTTGGGCGTAATAGCGAGGTAGCAGAAGCACGCGCCTATGCTATCAACAAAAATGGTGGGCAAGCCATCGCTTTAATTGCCGATGCGATGAACGAAGGCGAATTAATAGCCGCTAAAGACAAATTACTGGCCAAATTTGGCCATATTGATGGTTTGGTTAACGGTGCCGGCGGCAATATGCCCGATGGTGTTTTACAACCTGACGAAGACCTGTTTGCCATGAAACTGGATGGCATGAAAAAAGTAGCCGACCTGAACCTTTGGGGAACGCTGATACCTACCCAGGTGTTTGGGCGCGAAATTGCCAAAACCGGCAAAGGGAGTATTGTAAACATATCTTCTATGAACTCGAAAAGCGCCGTAACCAAGGTGTTGGGCTACAATATGGGCAAGGCCGCGGTAGATTGTTACACACAATGGTTTGCTGTGGAATTGGCTAACCGTTACGGCGATGCCATCCGCATGAATGCGCTTGCACCGGGCTTTTTCCTTACCGAGCAAAACCGTAATTTGCTTACCACGCCCGATGGTGGTTACACCGCAAGGGGTGAAGCCGTTATACGCAACACGCCATTTAAGCGCTTTG
>CBFGNE010000578.1:0-3470 GCA_965649995.1 uncultured Mucilaginibacter sp. | reverse complement strand
GTTTTATCGCTGTAGGCGGGCAGGTACACGCTGTAATGCCCCAGGTTTGAGGTTTCCATACGGCGGATATCACTGCGGATAACGGGGGTATGTATAAAGTCATCGTATCGCTCAAAGTGGAAGCCAATATGGTACGTAGTGGGCGAATAATACTTAAAAAGCCACTCGGCCCAGTCCCAGCTTTTGGGGCGTGGGGTTTTTGGCGACACGAACGAGCACTGGTGGCTTAAGGATACCGAGGGCACCTTTTGCAGCCGGCATGCCCAGGCACTTACGGGTTCAAAATCGTTGATTATGAGGTTGTACTGGTTTAACGGGAGGCTGTGCATATCTTTCCACAGCTGGCGCAGGTTCATGATCTTGAAGGTGGCCCAATTGTCTACTCCGCCTTTTTTACCGAATACAAAGCTGAAACCGTGGAACTTATACGCAAGGGGCTGGCTCAGGCTTACTTCGGCCTCGGTGCCGCTTACTACCAGGTCAACCTCGCCGTATTGCTGCAACAGGGGCACAATTTCGCGGGCGCGGCTGATATGGCCGTTCCCCGTACCCTGTATACCGAACAATATTTTCATAGGTGTAGAATTGCGGGCAATTTAGTAAAGAAAAGTTTATACCATGTTATTAAATGGTGAAATGAAGGTAAATTGCAAAAGCGCGAGGCCTTTATTTGCGGATCAGCTGTACGAATCGTACAATCCGTACAGTTTCGTACAGTTCGTACAATTTTCGCAGGATCCGTACAACCTCGTACAGTTTCGTACAATTTCGTACAGTTTCGCACAGTTTCGTACAGCAAAAGTGCAATAGGCGAAAATCTGCGTTTTTCTGTGGTTTTTCGGTGCAAAACGGTGCTTTTTTTTGTTATCCTTCAAAAACTGTAAAACGCGTTTTTTTGACGATGATAGGTTCCGTTTGGCCCGGAATTTGGCCTACCCAACGCGGTTCAAACCAGACGGGCAACCGGGCAGTTGTGCCCGTTATTTGCAAAGGCCCGGTGTGCCTATCCGCAGGCAAACCATTTTATTACCTTAGTAACATACCGGCACAATGTTTATCTAAATTTTAATTAACCCCATCTGCATGGACGCCTACGAAGAACAAGCTTACGCACTGCTGGCCGACTGGCAAAAGAAAATGCAGCAGAAACCCTCGCTTGCCGGCCGGCTGGCCAAGGGCTTGCAGGACAAGATCAACAACATCATCCCCGAGAAGGTGCACCAGGCCATAACCGTAACCATCGAAAAAATGGTGAAGGTGGTGCTGCTTGGCGCCAAGTACACCACTACCGAAAAGCTGCCTGCCGATGCCTCCCTTTTTTTGAGGGAGAGCTACATTAAACCGCAGATCACCTTTTACCAGAAAACCGCCGCCGCCGAAGGTGCCGCTATTGGCATGGGTGGTATTTTGCTTGGCTTTGCCGAGTTCCCTATCCTCATCGACATAAAAATGAAGCTGCTTTTTAATATGGCGGCCCTGTATGGCTTTGATGTGAAGGATTACAAAGAGCGGCTGTACATCCTCTATATCTTTCAGCTTACGTTTTGCAGCCAGCAACGACGCGTAAAGGTGTACCACCTGCTGCAAAACTGGGATAGCTACAGCGCGCAGCTACCCGCCGATACGGACCAGTTTGACTGGCGCACCTTTCAGCTGGAGTACCGCGACTATATCGACCTGGCCAAAATGGCGCAGCTTATCCCCGTTATCGGTGCCGCTGTTGGCGCTATTGCCAACTACCAGCTCATTGCCCAATTGGGAGAAACGGGGATGAATTGCTATAGGATGAGGTTGTTAGAGCCGAAGAAAATTGGCCTTTAACCTTGCTGTAACGTAGCCTACGCACAGGGTAGCGGGGCCGGCATCACTTTGCCACCAGCGCGTTCCCTTCAAAAACTATCCCCGGCCAGCCATGCAGCATAAACTGCCTGATGTTTTGATGGTCTGTGGCATCCGGACTTGCCAGCACCGAGCGGTAATGCTCGGCAAACAGGTAAAGGGTATCCTCAGCACTCAAATTGTTTATTTGGGCAAATGTAAAAACCTTTGCACTCCCCTGGTTTTGTGTTGCTTCGTTATAGGCATCGCCATTTTTAAATGCAGTGGGCTGGTGCAGGTAATGGCTTTCTATAAATTCAATAACCTGGCTAAACGTAATTGTATTTTCTTTCAAACCCGAAATTAAGGCAAGTACTTGTTCTTTCATGCCGCAAATTTGGGTAAAATAAATCTTTTGTGGGTTGGGAATATAGCTCCTGAGAGACGGGTTCAACTAGCCGGGCGATAAGTAACGCCTCCAAATCTTGTCGCAATACACCCCTAAAATGGCTCAATTGGCACCGACGCGGTTGTGCGAAATCATTTAACTTTGAGATAGTTAATTAATTCCGCCAAAACAATTAAGCTTATAGCATTTTAAATATTTTAACCAAAATCATATACCTATGTTACCCATCAAACCGCACATCTGGTTCGGCCAAAGCGCCAAAGAGGCAGCCGAATTTTACGCAGGCTTACTGCCAAATTCCGCTGTTGATTATGTAAATCATTTCCCAATGGCCGGCGGCGAATGCGAAGTGGTTGAATTTACCCTTGCAGGCCAGCCCTTCCTGGGCATCAGCACCGGGCATGCACTGGGCATCAACCCCTCTATTTCCTTCTTTATCAACTTCGACCCCTCACTCGACCCGGATGCCGCCAAGCACATCGACGAGGCATGGGCGAAGCTTACTGAGGGCGGAAAAATACTAATGCCGCTGGACAAATACCCTTTTAGCGAGCGCTTTGGCTGGCTGTCGGATAAAAACGGCGTATCCTGGCAACTCATCCTCACTAACCCGGCAGGCGAGGAAAGGCCTGTCATCATTCCATCGCTGATGTTTACCGAACCAGTGGCCGGCAAGGCCAATGAGGCCATTGATTTTTACTGCTCGGTATTTAAGGATGGCAAACGCGGTACTACCGCCCCGCGCCCTACAGATATGGGGCCGGACAAAGCGGGCACGCTGATGTTTGCCGATTTTTATGCTGATAAAACCTGGCTGGCCGCTATGGATAGCGCGGTGCAGCATGGCTTCGGGTTTAACGATGCCGTATCGCTGTTGGTGCCCTGCGAAACCCAGGAAGAGATCGACTACTACTGGGCCGCACTCTCTGCCGGTGGCGCACCCGGCCAATGCGGCTGGCTGAAGGATAAATACGGCGTATCCTGGCAGGTGGCCTCTACCGTGATGTTTGATGCGCTGAAGAACGGCAGCCCCGAACAAATTGAACGCGTTACGCAAGCTTTTATGCCAATGACAAAAGTTGATGTGGAGACGCTGAAGAGGGCGTATGAAGGGAATTGAGAATGCATAATAACGTCATGCCGAATTTATTTCGGTACCCCACCATACAGGTAACCGGCACGCAGAGCGGCTAAGGATTTCCGCCTTTCAACAGATGTTGTGCACATTGGCAAATTTATTAAT
>CBFGNE010000577.1:0-3480 GCA_965649995.1 uncultured Mucilaginibacter sp. | reverse complement strand
AACATTTACTTATGAGAAAAACTTTACTACCCAACCGGGAGGGGCACGTGCGTTCGCATTGGCTGTATGGCTTGCGGTACCCCAAATCATTAGTTGTTATGTGTGCCGTTATTATCGGCGTGCTTTTATCAGGCAGCGTGTTTGCCCAGTCGGTAAGTGTAACCGGCACGGTAACTGATACAAGCGGCGTAACGTTGCCGGGCGTAGCCGTGAAGTTCCGCGGAACGGCAATAGGCACAACTACCGATGTAAACGGTAAATTTAGCCTTACCGCACCATCGGCCGCCAGCGTACTGGTATTCAGTTATGTGGGGTTTACCAGCCAGGAAGTGCCTTTAAATGGGCAAACAAACTTTAATGTGAGGCTTAAAGTGGCCAATACTTCGCTGCAAGAAGTTGTAGTAACCGGTTTCGGCACCCAGCGAAAGGAATCGCTCACCGGAGCTATCTCCAGCATTACCAGTAAGGATATCGACCGTGTACACGGAGGTTCTACCGTAAGTACTACATTGGCGGGTAAAATTCCGGGTGTAACATTTAGGCAGTCGGAAGGCCGCCCTGGTGCAAGCGCATCTATCCAGATCAGGAACATGGGTACCCCACTGTATGTTATTGATGGCATACAGCAAGACGAAGGCCAGTTTAACAACCTTGCGCCAAATGATATTGAGAGCATTTCGGTACTGAAAGACGGTTCGGCCGCTATCTACGGTGTGCGTGCTGCAAACGGCGTTGTGGTGGTAACTACCAAAAGGGGCTCGGGCGAAGGCCGCATCAATATTGATGCTTACCAGGGCTTCCAAAACTTTTACCGTTTCCCTGTAGTGGCAAACAATTCATACGACTACATGCGGTATAAGGCCGAAGGCGAAATGAATATGAATGGTTCTACAACCATCACCCAGGCAGAATTGGATAAATACAAGGCCGGTACAGACCCGGCTTACCGCAGTTTCGACTGGCGCGACTACGTATTAGGCCAAAACAACAATGCACCTATCAGCTCTGTAAATGCAAACTTTACGGGCTCTACCGAGCGTGTTAACTACTACGTATCGGCAACACATCTTTACCAGGCATCGCAATTGGGTAAAGAATATATGTTCGGCCGCTCTAACATCCAATCTAACGTATCGTTAAAAGTAGCTAACGGTTTAAAGGTTAACTTAAACATCAACGGCCGCGTGGAAACCCGCGAAAACCCTGGGGTACCGGGACAGGACGATTATTTCCTGGCCAGGTTCGCCGTGTTAAGGAACACCCCGCTTGAGCGGCCTTACGCAAACGATAACCCCGATTACCTGAACGATATTGGCCACACCGAGTCGAACTACGCGTTCCTCAATAAAAAATTATCGGGCCTTTACCACAACGACTGGCGCGTACTGCAAACCAACTTTGGCGTAGAGTACCAGATACCGGGTATTAAAGGCTTAACAGCAAAAGGCTTATACTCGTACTATATTGCCGATTACCTGCTTAATAACCAGGAGTATACTTACAATGCTTATACCTACAGGCCGGCAACCGACTCTTATGATGTAACCGGTGGCAGTACAAACCCATGGAGGGAGCGCGAGCAACGGAAAGAGTTTGCTAAAACCACACAGGTACAGTTAAACTACATCAATACCTTCGGCAAGCATTCATTAGCCGCCACACTTGTTTCTGAGCGTATTGAATTGCAGCACCTGCGCAATTGGATCCACGCTTCGCCGGTATCTAACAACCTGCCGCTGATCTATTTCCCAACTGCCGACCAATACCAGGACAGCGATAACAAAGAAACCCGTATAGGTTACATTGGCCGGGTTAATTACAACTACAACAACAAATACTACCTGGAGCTTTCTGCAAGGCGCGATGCATCTTACTTGTTTGCTCCGGATAAACGCGTTGGTTATTTCCCCGGTGGTTCTGTAGGGTGGAGGATAACCCAGGAAGGCTTTATGAAAAAATTGCTGGGCGATAATAGCTTTATTAACGATTTGAAGCTGCGTGCATCGTACGGCGTATTGGGAGACGACCGCGACCCTAACAACTCCTCTAACCCAATTGTGGGGGCTTATGCTTACTTACCGGGCTATAACTACAATACCGGTACAGCTATTATTGGCGGTAACCCGCTGGTAACTTCGGCAGATAAAGGTTTGGTAACTACCAATATATCCTGGCTGAAAAGTAAAATTACCGACGTTGGTTTAGACTTTACCCTGTTGAACAACAAGCTAACAGGTAGCGTAGATTATTTCTACCGAAAACGAAGCGGTTTACTTGGCCGCCGTAACGACGTAGTGCTGCCAAATGAAGTTGGTTATTCGTTACCGCTCGAGAACTTAAATAGCGATGCTCAATCCGGTGTGGACTTTGCACTTAGCTATAATAACCGTGCGGGCGAAGTTTCCTACAATGTTGGCGGTACTTTCTCATACAGCCGCCAAAAAACGCTGAGCGTGTACAACCCCTTATTTAATAACTCGTGGGACCAGTACCGCAACTCTCCTGTAAACAGGTATGCAAATATCGACTGGGGGTACGAAGTAGTTGGGCAGTTTAGCTCGCAGGAAGAGATCAATAACCACCCTGTTAATAACGATAACAGGGGTAACAAATCATTATTGCCGGGCGACCTGATCTACAAAGATCAAAACGGCGATGGGCGAATAGACCAGTATGACGAAAGGCCGCTTGGTTTTGGTTATGGCAAACAGCCAAACATCAACTTTGGCCTGTCAATAGGGGCGGCTTACAAAGGTTTTGATTTCCATGCAGATTTTTCGGGGGGTGCCGGTTATACATGGTTCCAAAACTGGGAGCTGAGGTGGGCATTCCAAAATGGTGGCAACTTCAATAATATATTCGCAGACAGGTGGCACCATGAAAATATGTACGACCTGAACAGCGCCTGGGTACCCGGTAAATACCCGGCCACCAGGATAAACCCGGGTAGCAGTTACTCCAGTTACGAACTGAACGGACAGCGTAATTCATCGTTTTGGCTGCATAACGTTAAATACCTGCGAGCAAGAACCATCGAACTTGGTTACTCGTTGCCAACTGCATGGCTTTCAAAAGTAAAAATGAAGAAAGCACGCGTGTACATCAACGGCTACAACTTATTATCCTTTGATAATTTGAAGGAATACGCCGTTGACCCGGAAACTACCGACGATAACGGGCTGCAGTTTCCGCAAAGTAAAGTGCTCAACTTTGGTGTTAATTTAACCTTTTAATTAATCCCTTAAGTTTAAACAACATGAAAAAAATATCAATAATATTAATGTGTGCGGGCCTGTTTATTACGGGTTCGTGCCGAAAAGACAGCGATTTTTTGGACGTACCGCCAAAAGCAATCGTTGATGCCAATGTTGCGTTTTCCGATCCTAACCTGGTGCTATCTATCCTGGGCGACCTATATAACCGTTACTTAGATTTTTCGGGCCTGGATAACGGTTGGTCATCATTTGTTGATTTTACCGA
>CBFGNE010000576.1:0-3481 GCA_965649995.1 uncultured Mucilaginibacter sp. | reverse complement strand
TAAAGGCTTATAAAGCCGAGCAACGAGCATCGGTAGTGCAGGCGGTAGTAAACGGAGCCCTGGCCATTACCAAAGCTACAGCCCAAACAGGGGTATTTGCAGCATTTGTGATACCGGGCATTATAGCATCAACCGCGTTGCAGGTAGCCACCATTATTGCCCAAAAACCACCGGCATTTGCCAAAGGCGGGCAGTTTGTATCTGATGGTCGCGGTGCCCTCCTCCCCGGCTACAGCCGTACCGATAATACCAATGCCTACCTGCGTAGCGGCGAAGCGGTGGTGGTATCTGAGGCTATGCGCAACCCCTGGGCGCGCAACCTGGTAAGCGCCATAAATGTTGCCCATGGCGGCAGGGATTTTTCGGCACCCAATACCGGCCGCGGGTATGCCATAGGCGGCATATTTACTGATGGCGGCAACGCCAACCGCTACTACAACCAGCCGGTAAACGATATAAAAGATATGGCCAACACCCTCGCCTACCAAATGATCAACAACTTCCCTCCTATTTACGTGGACGTGAAGGATGTAAACAACCAGCAAAACATACTGGCCCAAACAGTAAACAGGGTGAATTTGTAAGGTGAAAGGCAAAAGCTGAAAGGTAAAAGCCAAGGCCCTGCCCCACCAATGAACTAATGAACAATTGATCCAATGAACCAACACCCATGAACATCCAACTTGCAAACACCCTGTTTGATAACGGGGCCTTCTCGGCCATGTACAAGGCGGGTTTTATCACCAGTAAAATATTCACCTACCGTGAAATATACCTTTGGGTGCATGCCCAAATGCAGGTACGCAGCATAACCAAAAACCAGGCCGTGCTGGAAGCCGAAGCCAAGTTCGGTAAAGACGAGCGCACCATTTGGCGGGCGTTGAACTGCTTCGAGGACACGATTTAAGGATTAAAAGATTGACACGATTTTTGGTTTACTGACAAAGTAGTGTCACCACCGCAACCAAAATTAATACCGATATTTGTATTGTTCGAATGTATGAACCGGTAATTAGCAGATTAAATGATTTATCAGATTATAATCAAGCACTTCAGGAAAATCCTATCAATCAATGTTCAGATAAATTCACCTACTGACAAAGTAGTGTCACCATCGCAACCAAAATTAGTCCCGATATTTGTATAGTTCGGTTGTCTGAATCAGGATTCCCAGAATTAAAGAATTAACAGAATGCAAATCAATTCTGCCCATTTAAAAAATTCCTTACAACCCGAGTTCAGGATTATGCCAATCAGCATATCAAACACAACACGATTTAAGGATTGCACGATCTTACAGGATTAACTCAGACGGAGCCGTATTACCAGATCACCTATCAAATTCAAACCATTCACTACTCACCATTATCTACTCACTAAAATGAAAATATACCTATACGATACCGAAACGGACTGCATTGGCTCGGGGAGCCTCTCATCCGCCTATGTTAAATCACAATTAGAAGCAGCGGCCGGTGCCGACGTTGCCGTGCATATCAGCTCGGTGGGCGGCTCGGCCTTTGACGCCATCGCCATTTACGACCTGCTGAAAAAGTACCCGGGCAACGTAACTACCCATATTGATGCCCTGGCGGCATCGGCAGCATCGGTAGTGGCCATGGCCGGCAGCAAAATAGTGATGAGCAAATACGCACTGCTGATGATACACAAACCGATGGTGGGCAGCGGCGGCAATGCCGACGAGCTTTTAAAAGACGTGCAGATGCTGAACGTAGTGCAATCGCGCCTGGCGCAGATCTATATGGACAAGTCGGGGTTAGACGGGGTTACCGTTAACAGTTTAATAAACTCCGTAACCTGGATGACTGCCGACCAGGCGCTAAACCTTGGCTTTATAGATGCCATTGAAGATTACGCCGATACCGTCATCAACAGCGCGCTCATTAAAAAATACACCGATACAGCACCGGCGGTTTACCAGCGTTGTATCAACAAAATCTTAAACAAACAAAACAACACACATATGGACAACAGCGAATTAATCGAACGAACCACCTCGGTTTTAGACAAGATCATGAATTTTTTTAAGAAGGTGGTAAACCAGCAAACCGTTACCGACAAAGGCACCCTGCACCACAGCGGCGGCCTTTGCGCAGGCGCCGAAGTTTACCAGGACGAAGACATGAGCAGCCCTGCTATTACCGACACCTACACCACCGCCGATGGGCAGCAATTGGCCATTAAGCAGGGCAAGGTGGAAAAAGTATTGCCAGCAGAAACTTCCGACGAAGAGGACGAAGAAAGCATTGCAGCCGAAAAAACAAAAATGCCAAAAAAACCTGCTGAGATACAAAACCGCCTTTTGGAAGTAAAAGCGCGCCTGCATGCACAGAACGCCTTATTAAACGAAGCAAAAGCTGCACTGGAAGAAGCAAGCAGCCGCCTTAAAAAAACAACGGACGAGATCAGGAACGAGATAAAATCCGACTTCAGCCCCGAAGGATCTAAGCGCAGCAGCAAGGCAAAAACCGAACCCCAACCCTTTTTTGCCCCCCAAAGCCCGCTGGCACAGAATGCAGTGAGGAAAGCGGTTGCTAAATAGTTAGAAGGGTTGGAGGAGTTAAAAAGGTTAGAAAGGTTTTTGCTCTTCCAACCATACACTTCCGTCCTCTGAAAAACACTTCCAACCTTTCTAACTCTTCTAACTTTTACGACTCTTTTAACCTTTCTAACTTTTTCAACTTTTTTAACATTTATAACTTAAAATGGCTCAATTTACATTTACAAACAACACCTATGCCGGCGAAGCGCTGGCGGGATTTATGGCAAGCACGCTGCTGGAGGCCGACTCGGTAAAGCGCGGGCTGCTAACCGTTATTAACGACGTTAAGGCACGCAAAGTGATACTTGATGTGGACGATGACGTAGTATTACAAGACCCCAGCGGCGTTTTTACCGACCAGGGCACCACAACCCAACAAACCGAAAGCTACCTGGACCCCGTGGTTTACGAATTTATGAAAGAGGAACAATGGGATAAACTGATCCAATCGTGGGAGGGCCAAAGCCTTAAACCCGGCTCGTTTCAGGATTATGAAGGCGTGGTAGACCTGAGCGACTTTATGGTACAGCGTTACCTCACCAAAATACAGATAGCTAACGAACGTTTGTACTGGTTGGGTAAGGCGTCTACCAAAGAAGCTTCTTTTACCGCTTCGTTCCCCGGCTTATTGCCAAGCATTGCGGCAGATACAAGCGTATATAAAGTTGGGCTCGGCAAGCCGGCAACCTCCATGGCGGCAACAGCCATAGATGGCAATGGCCTGGTAACCGTGGCAGACACCAGCACCCTTGCCGATGGCGATGTGGTAACCATAACCGGTGTTACGGGCAACATCCGCGATACCACAAACGGCGGCAGCGGCGTAGCTATCCAAAAGCAATCGTACTTTATCAGTATCTCGAGCGCTACCACGTTTAAACTGGTACGTAACTACAACGAGGTAAACAGCCGCAAGCC
>CBFGNE010000575.1:0-3483 GCA_965649995.1 uncultured Mucilaginibacter sp. | reverse complement strand
TAAAAGCCCAAGGTACTCATCTTTAAATATTTGCTTTTTATGATGTTCTTCCTGATTTAGCATATAGTTGTACACCTTATTAATATGCGAATAACTATAGGAAAAGACACCGTAACCTTCCTGCCACTCAAAACGGGACGGGGTTAAAGAATGTTCGTTGATGTATTTTGATGATTTTGCTTTTACCGTTTTCATTAATTCGGATACCGAAACCACAGGTCTTAACCCAAGGAAACAGTGCACGAGGTCTTCCACGCCGTTTACGATAATGGTTTTACAATCGGTTTCCCTAATTAAATTCCCTATTACGCCAAAAATTATTGGCTGCAAATCTTTTGTAATTACGGCATCGCGGTACTTAACAGCAAAAACTGTTTGCAGGTAAATTTGGTGATAGGTGTTTGCCATATATTTATAGCTTAAAGTGTAGGTTATATGTGCCGAGGCTACGCCTCTCTTATTTGTTTTGTATCGTATTCGCCGGGTTGAAACCCAGCGATACTTTATTTGCCATCGCTGCCGGGTTGAAACCCGGCGCTACAATATTTACCGAGGCTACGCCTCTATCTTTTACCAGACAAAAGAGCCGGGGGCTCGACCGATATTGTAGTAACGGATTTTAATCCGTTGTAATAAACAACACAATATTTCGAGTGCCGTAGGCACGGCATATATTTACCGCCGTGCCGGGTTGAAATCCAGCGCTACAATACTCGCCATCGCTGCCGGGTTAAAACCCGGCGCTACAATATTGTCGAGGCTACGCCTCTATCTTTTACCAGACAAAAGAGCCGGAGGCTCGACCGATATTGTAGTAACGGATTTTAATCCGTTGTAATAAACAACACAATATTTCGAGTGCCGTAGGCACGGCATATATTTACCGCCGTGCCGGGTTGAAATCCAGCGCTACAATACTCGCCATCGCTGCCGGGTTAAAACCCGGCGCTACAATATTGTCGAGGCTACGCCTCTATCTTTTACCAGACAAAAGAGCCGGAGGCTCGACCGATATTGTAGCAACGGATTTTAATCCGTTGTAATAAACAACACAACATTCAAGTGCCGTAGGCACGGCCCATATTTCTCAACTATAACATGGACCCAGATACGCGTATTGTTTTTATTACGCTACCGGCAAATGAATGGTAAATTCGGTGTACTCCCCTTCTTTACTGCTCATATCCATTTTGCCGCGGTGGCCCTTTACGATGATATCATAGCTTAAAGATAACCCCAAACCGGTACCCTCGCCTGTTGGCTTGGTAGTGAAGAAGGGTTGCATTATCTTATCTTTAATTGCATCGGGTATACCATTTCCGTTATCTTTTACGTAGATGCGAATCTCGCTTTTGCCTTTTGGCGGGGTAAATAAACTGGTAGATACTTCTACCAATGGCTTATACTTTTTACAGCCGGTTTTGCGCTTTTGCTGTACGGCGTAAAACGCATTGTTGAACAGGTTGAGCATCACCCTGCCCATATCCTGCGGGATTACGGAGATCTTTGGCAGGTCGGGGTCCAGGTCAAGCACCATCTCCGAGTTAAAATTCTTGTCCTTGGCGCGCAAGCCGTGGTAGCTCAGCCTCAGGTATTCATCTACCAGGGCATTCATATCCGTTTCGTGTTTCTCGCCAGAGTTTGCGCGGCTGTGTTGCAGCATGTTTTTTACAATGCCGTCGGCACGTTTGCCGTGGTGCATTATCTTCTCCAGGTTCAACACAATATCATCTGCCAGGGAAAGCGCCTCCTTTTTTGTGCCGCTGCGCAATTCCTGCTTCATCTCTATGGCAAGTTCTATACTCACTTCGCTAAAATTGTTTACAAAATTTAGCGGGTTTTGAATCTCATGAGCAATGCCGGCGGTTAGTTCGCCAAGCGAGGCCAGCTTTTCGCTTTGTATCAGCTGCTGCTGGGTGGCTTTTAATTCGCTAACGGTATTGGCCAGTTTATCGCGCTGGGCGGTTATCTCCTGTTGCTTCCCGTTAAGTTCTTTATTGGCTTCCTGCAATTCGTCGGTACGCTGCTGTACTTTTTCTTCCAGCAACTGGTTCTCATATATAAACTGCTGCGACCGGTACCTTATATAGTAATAAATTACTGCGCCAAATGCAGCTACATAAAGCACCCAGGCCCACCAGGTAAACCACCATGGCGGGTTAACTACAATTACTATGCTATCGCCTTTTTCATCCCACACCCCCGAACTGCTTGCTGCCTTTACCTTAAACGTATAAGTGCCTGCAGGCAGGTTGTTATACGTTACGCTGCGGTTTGTACCGGCCAATATCCACTGCTTATCGTACCCTTCCAGCATATAGGCGTAGGTGTTATTGGCGGGGTTTTCAAAGTGCAGGGCTATGTAATAAAAAGTTACGCTGTTTTGGTTATGCGAGAGCTCCAGCCGGGTAAGCCCGTACCTCAACGATTGTTCGGCAAGGCTATCATTTGCACCGGGTGCATTGTAGCGGATGCTTTCAATATGAACAAGCGGCGGATACTCGTCTTCGTTAAAGCTTTGCGGGTTAAAAAGGGCTATCCCATCGCGGGTACTCAATGCAAAGCGGCCGTCGGCGAGGGTGGCGGTTTGCAATGAGCTAACTTCTGTCCCCGGCAAAATATCATCGAATTTATAATTTGTAGGGGCCATAGTTTTTGGGTCCAGCCGCGATAACCCCCTGTCAGTTGCTATCCATATCCTGCCTGCCGAGTCTTCCTTAACGCAGTTTATGCCGTTATACAACATCCCGTTACCTTCATTCAACTGGCGGATATAAGTACCCTTTTTACGGTCGAACTGGAACAGCCCCTGTTGGTACGTACCTACCCAAAACCTGCCTGCCCGGTCCTCAAACATCTCTGATATGCAGCTCATCTTTTGGTTTTGGCGATTGAAGTACGAAAAGAACTTGCCCGTTTTACGGTCGAATTTATTGATGCTGCCCGCGTTGGTGCCTACCCAAAGCGTGTTTTGCATATCCTCGTAAATACTTATTACCCGCGCATCATCCAACGAACCATCGTTTGCGCCAAACATCTTATCGTAATTGGTGCGGAAGGGGTACCTCGTAAACCTTTTGGTAGCTGGCTCAAAAGAGGTAATGCCCATACTATCGGCCATGGCAAGCCAAATGGTGCCGGTATGGTCTTTATATACAGTCCTCACATCATTACCCACCATACTTTTACCATCCTTGGGCCCATTGCGGTAAGTATCTTTGCGCCCCGTGGCAATATCATAGGTTATAAAACCATTGTTGGTACCAAGGTACAGCATATCCTCATCGGCCCAGGCATACTGTATGGTTTGCCCGGCAACCGGGACAAATATGCGGCTGAACTTGCCGGTAGCAGTTTTCCACATAAATATGCCCCTTGGCGTGTAAATGAGCGTACGCGTTTTATCAGACGATAACAGCCTGCCCGAGCCACCCGGATAGCCGTTACTGCTGGTTTGTTTAATAACCTCGAAGGCGCTTTTTA
>CBFGNE010000574.1:0-3490 GCA_965649995.1 uncultured Mucilaginibacter sp. | reverse complement strand
GGTATCGCGCCAGCATGGGGTGCTGGAGGTCGGAAGTTCGAATCTTCTCATCCCGACGATTGAGCCTTGTTCTAAAGAGAACAGGGCTTTTTTTATACGCGTTATCGCAAAACACTCAAGTCAACTACTCACCTTTTCTTGTAATCCTTCCAAAGCCATTCCAATGCTTCCGGCAATGTTTGCATTTTTACTTTATGGTCTACATGCCCGGCGTTGCGCGCAAAAACAAATTGGTACTGATAGTTTTTTGCAGCAAGGGCTTTTGCCATTTCTTCGTTGGCAAGCACCCAGTCGTGCATATCATCGCGCATAATATTGGGGTTATATAGGTCGCGGTCACCTACTTCCATCCATATCCTTAGGGGTTTTGGGCGGCTTTTGGGGATGAGCGTTGCGTGGAAGCCCCAGGCACCCTGTGGCGTTTTTGGATTGTAAGGCCATTGCTGATTTATAAATGTACCCGAATAGGTAAGCACACGGTGATATAACTCCGGGTGATACCAGGCCATAATAAGCGCGCATGAACCACCCGAACTGCCGCCCATGGTAGCGCGCGCATCGGGGTCTTTGCTGAGTTTCACGCCACACTTGCTTTCTACCAACGGCAGTATTTCCTTTTCCACAAATTCGGCATAAAGCCCGCTCATGGTATCATATTCCAGCCCGCGCTGGCTACCCTGGGCGTCGCCGCTGCCATTGCCAATAGAGATAGCCACCATAGGCGGCACTTTGCCTTCTGCAATCAGGTTATCCAACACCGTAAAAAGCAGGTTGTCGGGGCCGTCGGCACCAATAATGATGGGTGCGGCTGTGCCTGCAACATATTGCTTGGGTACATACACAGCCAGCTGGCGCGTGTATGTGGCGGGGTGGCTGGTGGTAACAATAAGCCTGGCCGGGTTTGCGGGATCCGGCGTGCCGAAAGTATTGGGTTCGCGGGCAATGCCGGGGTAAATTTTGCTATCCGCAGATTCGATGGCAAAACGGAATACAGTACCATGCGGTACGTTGGGTTGCGGCAGGGATTGCGGTGCAGGGTTGTGCGTTGGGCCGATAATAAAATTACCGTTGGCGCTGGGCGAAGGGATGCCTCCATCAGGCAGTTCGGTGGCTTTTACATAACCCGGTGTGTGCGCATCGCGGGTGGGCACCTGCGCTATGGCGGGCGCTGATATACACATTATTTGAAACAATAGGCCGGCCGCTATGCTGCGGGTAATTATTTTTGCTATGTTCATTTACGTCGGTTTAACGGAGGCTATCTGAGGTTAAATGTAAGATTTTAAGATAAGTAACAAGAATGTACTTGCCGAAGCTCCCGGCAAAATCTTCTACCTTTATTCAACAGAAAGGAGCTTATATGGCAAAAGCACAACTATCCGGCATTGCGCCGTTCTTTATTGTAAGGGATGTGCCCGCGGCATTAGCGTTTTACCGCGACAGGCTCGGCTTCGATATCACCTTTGAAGGGTCCAGTGAGGATGATATTTTTTTCGGTATTGTGCAGCGTGGTGCTGCGATGATCTTATTAAAGTCCATTGGCGTAGACCCCGTGCCTAACTACACCCGCGATATCAAACAAGGCATTGCCCGATGGGATGCCTATATTTATGTTCAGCAGCCTGATGTGCTGGCGGGAGAATTTACGCAAAACGGCGTTAAATTTTTTAACCCCATAGGGCACGGCGACGATGGCCTCTGGGGTTTTGAGGTACAGGATGCCGACGGGTATGTATTATACTTCGGTTGTACCGAAGAAAAGTAGCTACCCATTTCATCAGCTATTATCCTTTACCTAATAGCGCACATACTTTGGAGGCAATGCCCATTGCCGACCGCAACAGTGAGCGTTGGTAATGTTGACGAAATCAGCATAAGGCTCAACCAAGTTTAAAAATTATTTCTATACTATAAATCAGGTGTTATCTTTACGGGCACTAACCTTATCGTTTATGTATAGAATATTTTGTGTTGCTGTGTTTTTATTGGTCATTGTTACTTTTTGGGGCTGCAACAAAACGGGCGAAAATAAGCCTCGGAATAATGTGACAACGGATTTCTACTTTAATCCCAACGCGTATATAAATTCAGAGGTTTTTTTCACTATTGATAATTCAGCCCACAACTCGTTAAACTGGGATTTTGGTGACGGAAATACACATACAACAACGGATCAGCCTCGGCATGCTTATTCAAAACCGGGAATCTATACTGTAACCGTTAGCTCGGGAAGTACGGCTACCTCAAAAAGGATCCGTGTATTTCCAGGAACGGCCAGCTTCCAAATTAAAAGCACTTATCATATAAAACTTAACTCTGTTAAGTTTTGGTTTTTTAGATCAGGCAATTTAAATGATGTTGTATCCTCTCCTGTGAGTGTTAAGGACCTGGCACAGGGAGATATTACAGACACTATATTTGTGACACGGCCTGCGGGTTTCACCTATGACCCTCCAATGTCGACAGCTTTCCATTATACAAATGGCCGGTTAACAGACGTCGGGTTTAGATCCAGCAACTTTTCACCAATTAGCGGAACCCATATGATGTTTACGATTAGCGGAGAAACAACGGGCGATTATTCTTACCGATTGAATGCAACCACCTTCCAGTCGGGTTTTAGTAACTTATTGTATACGCAAAATTTTTAAAGCAGGCAGACCGGCTAAAAAAGCATATAACAAAAGCGTCCCCGAAAGTCTCGGGGGACGCTTTTTTTCAACAACTTATTTAATTTATTACTGTTGTTTTTCGGGTGCTTTGTTTATCAACTCCATAAACTGATCGAGTTTTGGTGTAATAATAATTTGCGTACGCCTATTTTTAACTTTACCCGCTTCGCTTGAATTATCGGCAACAGGGTTATACTCGCCACGGCCGCCTGCTGTTAAACGTTTGGGGTCTACCTGGTAGTTGTTTTGCAATGCCTGCACTACCGATGATGCCCTTAAAGCACTCAAATCCCAGTTGTTGCGGATGTTTTTTTGCGAGATAGGCACATTATCGGTGTTACCTTCAATCAGCACATCATAAGTGCTGTAATCTTTAATGATCTTGGCAATCTTGCTAAGTGTAGCGCCGGCCTGGTCAGATATTTCATAGCTGCCCGATTTGTACAGCATATTATCCGAAAGGGAAATATAAACTACGCCTTTAAGTACCTGTACGTCAACACCCTGTGCTTCTGCCTGGCTAAGCGAACGGGTGAGGTTGTTGGTAAGCACCAGGTTAAGCGAGTCGCTTTTGTTTTTGGCGTTTACCAGTTGTTGTATGTAGCGGTTAGAGCTGTTTATCTCATCAACCAGTTTAGAGATGTTAACATTTCCCTGACTGCCCGATGTTAAACACTTGTCCAAAGCAGCCTGCAGTTGTTTGGCATTTGCCCTCTCTGATGCCAGTTGTTCTTCCAGGTTCACTACACGCCCGGTGCGTACGGCAAGGTTCTGCTCGCTGGTGAGGTATTTGGCTTTAAGGTCTCGGTTGTTGCTAT
>CBFGNE010000573.1:0-3493 GCA_965649995.1 uncultured Mucilaginibacter sp. | reverse complement strand
TATCGGTGGTGTTTGATATATCCGAACACCTGGATAATTTCCTGAGTAAAAACGCCACATTAAGCGATATCATCTTTAAATATTACGCCGGTTTTATACAGTTTTATATGATGATGCTGTCGCCGCTCATCAACTTTTTAGCCGTAATTTTCTTCACGGCCAAGATGGCCAATCAAACGGAAATCGTTCCGATACTAACCAGCAAGGCGAGTTTTTACCGGTTTTTAAGGCCTTATATTGTATCGGCAACAGTCATTTTTACGGTGTCTATCCTGGCAAATATCTTTGTTATCCCCTTTACAAATAAGCTAAAGGTAGATTTCGAAAGCGCTAATTTCTTCATCGGCGACGATCCAACCAAGAGCGAAGTACACATCCAACTGGATAAAAACACCTTCGTTTTCCTGCAATCGTACGATCCGCAGGTGCACACCGGCTATCAGTTTATGCTGGAAAAATTCGATGGAGACGAGCTAAAAATGAGGCTTACAGCGCCCAGCATCCAGTTCGATACGGTAAAAAGCAAATGGAGAATCGTCAGCCCATCCATCCGTTATGTGGACGGGCTGAAGGAAAAATTCATCTCCAATGGGCCGCTAATTGATACCGTTTTAGATATGCGCCCGATAGATTTTGAGGTGCACGATAACGTAAACAGCAACGTATATGGGGGCATGTCTTTAAAGGTTTTAAACACACTTATTGAGAAGGAAAAGATACGCGGAACAGGTGCATTAATAGATATGGAATTTGAAAAATACCGCCGTTTTGTGGAGCCTTTATCATCATTTGTGTTATGCATAATCGGCGTTGCTATCTCCTCGCGCAAGGTACGTGGGGGCGTTGGGTTGCCTTTAGGGATAGGTATTTTCATCTGTTTTGTGTACATTGTAGTGAACCGTTTTGCGCTGGTTTTCGCGGTAAAGGGCGGCTTCGAACCGCTGATTGCGGTGCTGATACCCAACATAGTTTTTGGTATATTGGGCACAGTATTGATCCTCAAAGCGCCTAAATAAATGCCCGAAAACACCCATAGCCCTACCCCTAATAAGAACCTCATCATCCTCCATCTTACCGTTTTTGTATGGGGGTTCACCGGCATTTTGGGCCAGTTGATAACCATATCGGCAGTAACTTTGGTTTGGTACAGGGTTGGAATTGCAGCAATTTCCTTGTTTTTTTACCTTTTTTTTCAAAGAAAAACACCGAAATTTCAAAGAAAAACACCGAAAATCCTCCGAAAAACGCTGGTAAAAATGGCATTTACCGGGGCTTTAGTGGGCGGCCACTGGATACTTTTTTTCGCTTCTATTAAGCTTTCAACTGTTCCGGTAACGCTGGTTTGCCTTTCTTCCATCACGCTTTTTACGGCAATTTTCGAGCCGCTCATCAACAAAACCCGTATTGCCAAAATGGAGATTGTGGCAGGAGTCTTAATTATAACCGGCATTATTTTGATTTTTAAGTTCGAAACACAATACACTAAGGGCATTATAGCAGGGCTTATCAGCGCTGTGCTTGCAGCACTTTTTGCTATTATTAATTCGCGTTTTGTGAAGACTTACGAGGCTCCTGTTATTGCCTTTTATGAGCTATCAGGAGCTTTTGTTTGGATCAGCTTATACCTTGCCGTAACCGGTGGCTTCAATAATTTCTCACTTCCCAAGCCTTCTGATATTGGCTACCTGATACTGCTTGGCACGGTATGCACATCGCTTGCGTATGTTGCGGGTGTATCTGTAATGCGCGAACTTTCGGCCTTCCGGGTGGCGCTTATTACCAACCTCGAGCCCGTGTACGGTATCATCATGGCCTTCCTTTTTCTTGGCGATCGCAACCGGGTTACGCCTGGTTTTTGGATAGGCGCCGCCATCATCCTCTCTACCATTTTCCTGTACCCTGTGGCGCAAAAACAGGTGGCCAAACGCAGGTCCAGCTAAGTCCTATTTTCGTCAATTCTTTGCGTTTTGTATAAAATATACGCGCTCTGCCCCATGGGGTAGGGGCAAAGCAAGCCTGCCAAAACAGCTCGTTTTTAGCCTTTTTAAGGCACTCAAATTTCCGGCCGCGAAATAGTGCGACCTGCCTGATTACGTACGCGCAGACGCAAAATCACAAATTTTAATAGTGTACCGAAGTAAAACTCCACTAAAAGCAACATTGTATTGAAAAGCGGGCAATTTTCGCCCCGATATCAGCATTTAAATGGCGAATTACACATTTATCTCGGAATTATATTAAATTAAAAATCAATTATATATGTCATTTATCTAACCAAACAATTAAGATAAATCGGGCTTTCAAATTTTTGTAAAACTAAAAATATTAGCACGCATTGACAGTGATACCAAAAAAACTATTTATATAATTAATAATGAGATACATACAATTGGTTATTTAACGCATTAGTCCACATTAGCATAATTGGATAAACCGCGCAGCTAAGTGTACCGAAACCGGAATAGAGAATTTTAAAAAAATTGCGGGAGTAGCCGTGTTGTATACAATTTGAATTTCCTGAGCGGAAAGTACCGCTGAAAAAATCACGCTGGCGCAACACTAAATAGCTACAATAAAGGGAGTGGAAATTTGTGTAGATCGACGCGAGTTGTAAAATCACCAGGCAAACTGATGGGATGATTTCTAACAACAGACCGTTATTTAAACTGATATCGAAAACGCCGAAAAGCTCCTGTCACATTTGCTTTGGGATGATTGCCTTTCCACGCGCCATGGCCAAAACGCTTCAAATAAAAGGCATTTTAAAACCAGCTGAAAAAATTGCATCTTGTGGTTACCAATTAAGCGGTAAAATTTATGCGCATCAAAACCATCATCATCCTTGCCATCGGCATTTTGCTCACAATTGTTTTTATGCAAAATTTGGAGCAGGTACGGTTTACCGTTTTGTTCTCTACGATGTACGTATCCAAAATTACCATGCTGCTCATCGTGGGCGTAACCACATTTATTTTAGGCTACCTGGTTGGCCGACCAGGGCGCAGCAGATACAATCACATCGGCTACGATGAAGACGAGGCCGGCAATTCAAAATCCAATACACTAAGTGACGAGGACAAGGATTACATCAATTGATGTTACTGCCAAAAAAGGCTGTTTTTACCGTTGAAAATCGGAGGATTTTCGGTGTTTTTCTGTGGTTTTCTGTGCTTTTCTTAAAAACCCTTCGGTAACCCTAAATATCGTAGAAAACAGTGCAACCATTAGCTTCCATGTTTTGAAGATCGGGCAGGCTCTCGAAGATGCCAAAAACGGATGCCCCGCTCCCGCTCATACTGGCGTATAAGGCACCGTGTTCGTACAGCTCTGCTTTTACGCCACGGATAATGGGGTTGTCGCGGAAGATATGCCCTTCAAAATCGTTCTTAATATGGCGTTTCCAGTTAGTCAGGGGTGTTTTTATCAGGTCGTATAAGGATTCTTTAACCGGTGCCGGTTTTACGCCTCTGTAAGCCTCTGCGGTGGATACATG
>CBFGNE010000572.1:0-3507 GCA_965649995.1 uncultured Mucilaginibacter sp. | reverse complement strand
CCGGCGAAATAGCGGTAATATACCGCAACCACAGCCAGGTAGAGGAGCTGCTTACCTATCTGGAAGCACAAAAGATAGCCGTAAACACCAAGCGCAAAATAGACGTCCTTACTGTACCGTTCGGCGAGAAGATATTGAACATCCTGCGCTATTTGGCCATGGAACTCGATTCGCCATACAGCGGGGATGAGCTGCTGTTCGAGATACTGCATTACGACCTGTTCAGTATCCCCCCGATAGAAATCGCTAAAGCAAGTATCGCGGTAGCAAAAGAAAACTTCGCGACAGCAAACAAAAACGAACCGGTAACCAGCCTGCGCCGCCACATCCACGAGATGCGCATTGCACAGCAAACCGACTTGTTTGGCAAGCAGCCAAATGTGGAAATGAAATACCTCATTAATGATATTGATGAGCTGCTGAAATCGGCAGTGAGTGTTACGTTGCAGCAATTCTTCCAGGATGTGGTTACCAAGATGGGGATCCTCAAATACATTATGCAGCAGCAGGATAAGGGAACCCACATGCAGATCCTTACAAGCTTCTTCGATTTCCTGAAGGATGAAAGCCGTAAGAACCCCGAAATAAAACTGGCCGACCTGATAGCTACCATCGAGCTGATGAAGAAAAACAACATCAGGCTGGAGTTGAACAAGGTCATCTTCTCCGATAACGGCATTAACTTCCTAACCGCACACGGCTCTAAAGGGCTGGAGTTTGAGCACGTATTTTTCATCGGTTGCGATAAAAAAACATGGGATGGCAAAGGGCGCAACTACGGTTTCAGCTACCCGGATACACTGACAAGTTCTGCATCGGATGACATTGCCCAAAAAGAAGAAGCGCGGCGTTTGTTCTATGTGGCCATCACCCGCGCAAAACAATGCCTAAACATTTCGTATGCGGGCAAGGATGCAAAAGGGAAAGACCAGGAACCATCGCAATTTATCGGCGAAATACTGGCAGATACTGAGCTGAAACTTCAATTCCCGAAGGTGAGCGACACGGACATGCTTGGCTTCTTCGCAACCCAATTTAGCGAAGCGGATAAACCGGTTGTAGAATTGCTGGACAGGAATTATATTAACCAACTGTTGCAGAACTATACGCTCTCGGTTACGCATCTCAACAATTATTTAGACTGCCCGCTGCGGTTTTACTTCCAGTGCCTTATCCGGGTGCCCTCAGGCAAAAGCCCGTCGGCCACGTTTGGGCAAGCCGTTCACTGGGCGCTTAACAAGGCATACCGTAAACTGCCCGACTACGGAAATGAGTTTATGCCTACGGCCGATTTTGTGCAGGAATTTAAATGGTATATGTACCGCAACCGCGATTCGTTCACCAAGGCGGATTTTAAGCTGCGGGTAGATTATGGCGAAAAGATACTGCCGCCTTACTACGAACTGAACGCCCCCCACTGGAACAAAATAGCCCAAACCGAACGCAGCATCAAAAACATTGAAGTAAGCGGCGTGCCTATAAAAGGCAATCTGGACAAAATGGAATTCGACGGTAAAAACGTTACCGTGGTAGATTATAAAACCGGCAGGGTGCGTAACGCGAAGGATAAACTGCTTCGCCCAACCAACGATGCGCCCAACGGCGGCGATTACTGGCGCCAGGCGGTGTTTTACAAAATATTGGTAGATAACGACCGCACTAATGACTGGCAGGTGGTAAACACCGTATTTGATTTTATTGAACCGGTAAGCGAGGAATATTTTAAAGAAAAGGTGGTGATAAGCCCGCAGGATATTGAGGATGTTACCAATCAAATTACATCTGTTTACCAAAAAATATTGAATCACGAATTCAGCATAGGCTGCGGAAAAAAAGAATGCGACTGGTGCCATTTTGTAAAAAGCAATTTTAAGCAAACGGGTAACATTTTGGAGACAGTTGAAGGGGAGGAAACAGAATAATTAAATTGCCTCTATGAAAAGCGCTTTTATCCTCTTGCTTTCCTGCTTTACCCTCTCCGCACCCGCACAAACCGTGGTAAAACAAGACGCGGCCATTAAACAAATGGTGGATGAGGTATCCAATAAAAACATAGAGGCCATTGTGCGTAAACTGGTAAGTTTTAAAACCAGGCATACCCTAAGCGATACGCTTAGCAAAACCGAAGGTATTGGTGCTGCGCGTAACTGGATAAAGGCGGAATACGAACGTTATGCCGCGGCATCAAACGGGCGCATGAAAGTGCAATTTGATGTATTTGTGCAACCCCAGGGCAGGCGTTTAAGCAAAGCCACCACCATGAAGAATGTACTGGCTGTTTTAAAGGGTACCGATACTGCCGACCACCGCGTTTACATTGTATCCGGCCATTATGATTCCCGTGCGACAAAGCCAATGGATTCTACGTCCTTTGCTCCCGGTGCAGTGGATGATGCGTCAGGTACCGCAGTTTCTATGGAACTGGCACGGGTGATGGCAAAACGTTCGTTCCCGGCCACTATCATTTTTATGGCGGTTGTGGGTGAAGAACAGGGTTTATATGGCTCAACCAATGTAGCCAAACGTGCCAAGACCGAAGGCTGGCAGGTGGATGCCATGTTGAATAATGATATCGTAGGCAACACCTACGGCATGGAAACGGGGCTAAAGGATAACCGCAGCATCCGGGTGTTTAGCGATGGTATACTAACCGCGGCAACCGAAAAAGAAATAGCTGCGCTGAAATCTCTCGGCGGCGAAAACGACGGAGCTTCCCGGCAGTTGGCCAGGTATGCGAAAGAGATTGGCGAACGCTATGTAGAGCAACTGGATGTAAAACTCATTTACCGTACAGACCGCTACCTGCGCGGTGGCGACCATCTTCCCTTTTTAGAACAAGGTTTTGCCGCCGTACGGTTTACCGAAATGAACGAAAATTTCAATCGCCAGCACCAGGATGTACGTAAAGAAAACGGCGTAGATTACGGCGACCTGCCCGATTTTGCGGATTATGATTATACGCAAAAAATTGCCCGAATGAACCTTTCCATCTTGGCAAATTTGGCATCAGCACCCGGTCAGCCACAAAACGTGGGCGTTATCACCAGCGACCTTACCAACAAAACAAAACTGAAATGGGATGCTCCAAAAGGTAAAGCGCCTGCGGGTTATTATGTACTGATGCGCGAAACCATCAGCCCTTACTGGGAAAAGAAGTTTTATATAACGGATACCAATGCAACCATCGGGTATTCAAAAGATAATTACCTGTTTGCAGTGCAGTCGGTAGATGCCACAGGCCACGAGAGTTTGCCGGTTTACCCTAAGCCGGTACGATAAGTTTATATTGTATAAGCGCAATATCTTGCGTCTCCCGCGGGACAAGGAACGACGCGGACGGCAAAATTATTTAACGCTTCGTTTTTGCACAATAAAATATCCTGCTACAAAAACCACTACGCCAACTATCAGGCTTACAAAAACATCTTTAGTAAATACATCGATGTTTATTGCTGGCGTTGCGTTTGTTTTGCCAAGCCCCATTTTAAACATGCTCATTAATGCAAG
>CBFGNE010000571.1:0-3514 GCA_965649995.1 uncultured Mucilaginibacter sp. | reverse complement strand
AGGGCCTTTTACGCTGAACATTGCAGGAGGTTCGGACGTGGTGGATATGAACAACCGGCAGCCAATTACCCGCTTTATGAATACGGCTTACAGTTTGCTTAACCGCGAAAATTTTGAAAAACTATACCAAAAGCAATACGCATCGGTTAGCTTATCAACCCGTATAACCGGCGGCTGGCTGGCCAGCGGGACGGTAGAATGGGCCGAAAGGAAATGGCTGCCAAACACCGCAAACTATAGCCTCTTCCACCCGAAAGGGAACGAGTTTACATCTAATAATCCATTAACCCCATCCATAGATGCGCCACTGTTTCCGCAGAACCAGTCGTTTAAGTTAAGCCTGCGTACCTCTTATGATTTTAGCGACAAGTACGAAACCTACCCCAATGGCAAGCGTTACCTGCCCTCCAAATACCCTACTATCGGCTTTAATGTAACCAAGGGTATCAAAAATGTATTGGGTTCGGATGTGGATTACACCTTATTATCTGCAGACATATCTAAGTCAGATATATCCCTTGGCTTTTATGGCAAAACCAGTTTTTATGTGGGTGCCGGCAAATTCTTTAATGCCAATAGTTTGTTTTATACCGATTACAAACATTTTTCGGGCAACCGGGTATTGTTTTACAACTCGGGCATCAACCATTTCCTGCTGTTGGATTATTACCGCTACAGCACTGGTGATAAGTACTTAGAAGGCCACCTGGAGCATAACTTCTCGGGTTTTATCACCAACAAAATACCATTAATACGCAAGCTTAAATTGCAGGAGATATTTGATGTAAATTACCTGTACACCCCAACACTGAAGCATTATACCGAAATCGGCTTCGGGCTGCAAACCAATACGGGCATCAGGGTGATGTATGGCATGGCCTTTAACCAGGGTGGTAAGGTAGATAATGCTTTAAGGATAGGGGTGAGTTTTTGATAGTGAGTGGTGATTAGAATTATATTCAGCTACTTATGTTTGCATTATTGGAGATTAAACCCTTAAATTTATTCCAACAAAACCAACCTTCGCCATGATCTTTAAAAACGCAATTAGCTGGTTCGAGATACCCGCAGAGGATATCAGCCGTGCTCAAAAATTTTACGAAACTATTTTTGATATCGAGATGATTCCGATGGAAATGCCCGGCTTCGAGATGCGGATGTTCCCTATCGAAAACCCCATGGAGAACGTAGGCGGTGCCATTTGCAAAAGCGGCGATTTTTATAAACCATCTACCGAAAGCGGCCCGGTTGTTTACCTGAATGCCAACCCCGATGTACAGATCACGTTAGATAAGATCGAAGCAGCAGGCGGAAAGATCATCGTACCCAAAACAGAAATATCGCCGGAATATGGCTACATGGCCGTATTTATAGATACGGAAGGAAACAGGGTTGCCCTGCATTCTGTGCCGGCTGGGATGGGTGAGTAGCCTATATTGCGAATTGATTTTTTTCGTTAAATTTGTTTAAAACAATGTAGTTATGGTTTTAGTGTTGAAAGAAGGTGCCACGAAAGAGGAAATCGATGAGATCGATAATATTCTTTACAAGCAAAAATCTAAAGGCGGATTTAACGCAAAAAAATACAATGGAATTATACCATTGAAAGAAGATGCTATGGCTATTCAAAAAAAAATGAGGGATGAGTGGCAAAGAGATATTAGTTGATACCAATATCATTTTGCATCTTTTCGATGGCAGTGAAGAGTTAGCGAATTTTCTGCAAGGCAAGGATATTTACGTTTCATTTATCACCGAGTTAGAATTACTTGGATACAAAAGCATAACTCAAAAAGAGGAAGAGCAAATTGTAGAACTATTAGATGATTGTTCTATAATCTCTATGAGTTCCTTGGTAAAGGAAAAATACATCGAAATAAAAAGAAAATACAATCTAAAATTGCCAGATGCGGTGATTATAGCGTCGGCAATAGCTTTTGATATGCCTTTTATAACCGCTGATACCGACTCGAAAAACATAACCGAGTTAAAACTAATTACCTATCAACACAATACCAAACAAGTTGGTGGCAAAAGAAATTAATTACACCAGCACCTTCCTCATCCTCACAATCCCCAGCACCTCGCCATCAGGCAAAGGCGCATCAATACGTTCAACCGCTGTATAACCCACTGCCTCGTAAAGCGGCACGCCGGGCAAGGTTGCGCCAAGTTCCATCGTAGTAAAACCGTTGGCTTGCGCAGCGGCTTCGCAAGTATTGATTAATTGGCGGCCTATCCCCTGCCGGGCATAACCGGGGTGCACAAAGAATGCCCGGATCCGTGCGGCGTCTTTTGCGGGATCAAGCAAGGGGTCTTCCACAGCTTTATGCTGGTCGCCGCCGTAGAGGGTGTTGCGTTTGCTCCAGCCGCCGCAGCCGGTAATTACGCCGTCCTTTTCGGTGAGGTAATAGGTACCATCCACCAGTAACTGGCTGTCCACGCCGAAAATGTATTTAATGGCGCTTTCTATCTGCGCAGGGGTATAATAGCTTTTGCTTAAGCCTCGCACCGAGAGGGCTATCAGTTGCTGTAAAGCCGGAATGTCGTTAAAAGTTGCTAATCTCATGCCCCACAGCTCCCCAAAGGGGAAGCTTTTGACTGGCTAAGATAGTTAACTCTAATAAAATCCTCCATTCCGATTTGCAAATCCTCTCAAATCTCACATCTCATTTCTCACATCTCAAATCAATTCCCTATCTTTGCCCATGCAAGAAAAAATCCTCATTCTTGACTTCGGTTCGCAGTTTACCCAGCTTATCGCGCGCCGTGTCAGGGAACTCAACATCTACTGCGAGATACACCCCTTTAACAAAGTTCCTGAAATTGACGAAAGCGTACAAGGTATCATCCTTTCGGGTAGCCCGTACTCTGTACGCCAGGAAGATGCACCCCATTTCGAGTTTGTAAAACACCACAAAACACTGCCTATTTTGGGCGTTTGCTATGGTGCACAATACATTGCCCATTTCCATGGCGGTGAGGTTTTAGCCTCCAGCACCAGAGAATACGGCCGTGCTAACCTCGACTATATTAAACAAGATAACCCATTGTTTAGAGATGTACCAAAAGGATCGCAGGTTTGGATGTCGCATGCGGATACCATTGCTACCATTGGCGGCGATTTCGAGATCATTGCCAGTACAGATAGCGTAAAAGTTGCGGCGTACCAGGTAACGGGTACCCAAACTTACGGCATCCAGTTTCACCCTGAGGTTACGCACAGTATAGACGGCAAGCAATTACTGCAGAACTTTTTGGTGGACATTTGCGGATGCAGCCAGGATTGGACCCCCGATTCGTTCATAGAAACTACTATTGCCGAACTGAAAGCAAAACTTGGCAACGATAAAGTAGTGTTAGGCCTCTCTGGCGGTGTAGATTCATCGGTTGCGGCGGTATTGCTGCACCAGGCCATCGGCACCAACCTGCACTGTATATTTGTAGATAACGGCTTGCTGCGTAAGGACGAATACCAATCCGTATTGGATTCGTACCAACACATGGGGAGCAA
>CBFGNE010000570.1:0-3518 GCA_965649995.1 uncultured Mucilaginibacter sp. | reverse complement strand
TTGGCGATAATTTTAAAGCTTCGGGCAAGTTGGTTGCTCCAGATCGGCGGATATCTTCGTTGGTGATCACCTGTATGGCCGATGCTACTTCTGATAATTTCTCGGGGCGTTTAGAGACCGAAGTAACCTCGATATTCATCAATTCTTCTACCGAAAGCTGCTTTATTTTTTGAGGGCTGAATTGCAGTGTGTCTGTTACCCGCCGGCCTTTTAATGATTGAGCGAAAACACAGGGGGGCGATACGATTAAACAAAGGCAAAAAAAGGCTGATACAGGAAGAGTCTTAAAATGAAGCATACTATGTGATGAAGGGACGCTTTAGTAAAGTTAAGCAAAAAGAAATATTTTGCTTTTAATTTGTGTGATTTTTTTGAAGCAAGTTAATGTGGCCCTGCGGTTTGATCAGGTTGCGGCTGCCCTTCCATTTTGAAAAAATGCATGCTATATTGACAAGGTTTTATGCCCCGTTGATTTTTTAACAAGGCTATTTTATAAGAATGGCCGATAAATAGAAAACTTGGCATAAGTTTGGGCTTAGCAAGTTTACAAATTGTAATATGCAACAAAACATACTTATTATTGATGACGAAAAAAAGCTGAACGGGCTTTTAACGCGCATCATCCAGCTGGAAGGCTACACGGTTTTCCAGGCGTATACAGGCAGGGAAGGGTTGAAAATTTTAGCTCAGGAAGAGATACAGGTGGTAATTAGTGATGTAAAACTACCCGATGTGAACGGAGTAGACCTGGTGAAGCAGATAAAAGAGAAAAAGCCTTACGTAGAAGTAATAAACCTTACCGCTTTTGGCACCATTGCCGATGGGGTGCTATCCATTAAAAATGGGGCTTTCGATTATATTACCAAAGGCGATGATAATGATAAGATACTCCCCATGCTTGCCCGCGCTATGGATAAGGCGCATTTGCAGTTACAGGTATTTAACCTGCAAAATAAAATTGTAAAGCAGTTTACGTTTGAAGGTATTATAGGGCATTCTAAAGCAATAAATGCAGCTATAGAACTTGCCAAAAAAGTTTCTGTTACCAATACCACGGTATTGCTTTTGGGCGAAACCGGAACGGGTAAAGAGGTGTTTGCCCATGCCATCCATTATAACAGCAAACGTAAAACCGGGAATTTTGTGGCGGTGAACTGTAGCTCGTTCGGTAAAGAATTGCTGGAGAGTGAGTTGTTTGGCCACAAGGCAGGCGCATTTACCGGTGCGTTAAAAGATAAAAGGGGGCTTTTTGAAGAAGCCGATGGCGGTACCCTGTTTTTGGATGAGATTGGCGAAATGGATATAAACCTGCAGGCCAAAATCCTCCGTGTGATAGAGCAGGGCGAGTTTATTAAAGTTGGCGATACAAAAACTGCCAAAGTAAACGTGCGTATTATAGCGGCCACTAACCGCAAACTGGAAGGTGAGATAGCGAAAGGCAATTTTAGGGAGGACCTTTTTTACCGCTTATCCGTATTCCAGATAACGCTGCCATCGTTAAACCAGCGCCGCGATGATATTGCGTTGTTGGCTAAGCATTACCTTAAAGAATACACCCGCAAAGTAGGGCAGAAGATAACAGCAATGAGCCCGGAGTTCCTTACCGGTTTAGAACAGCATAACTGGAAGGGTAACATCCGCGAGTTGAAGAACATCATAGAACGGGCGGTGATCATCTGCGATGGCGACACGCTAACCCCCGGATTGCTTCCGCTTGATTTTTATGACGGCGGGGATAGCACGCCATCATCCTTTGCGCTTTCGGCTATTGAGAAACATCATATCAATAAAATACTTCATTACACCAAAGGCAATAAAACCGAAAGCGCGCGCTTGTTGGGGATTGGGTTGACTACGCTGTACCGTAAGATTGATGAGTACGGGCTGGAGGGTTAGTTAAAGCTCTTTTGGCTACATAATCCCATCACCCAGACGTCATTAGAAGTAGGCACGAAGCAATCTCTAAGTACGCAGAGCCGCTTTGCAAATCCACTTGTCCTACATAGAGATTGCTTCGTACTCGTAATGACGGGGGGGCAAGCTCTGTGTACCTCTGCGCCTCCTCTGAGTCCTCTGCGGTTTAATAATAACCACCCAAATCAGCCACCCCAAAACGACAAACTCCACCCCAAAATAGAAAAACCACCACCCCGAAATGAAAAAGCAACCCTTCCATTTTGGTAGGGCTTATAGTTGCCTGTAGTTATAAAAGTCCCTTTGCTGGGCTTATAGGTATTTTTTTCATTTTGGTATGCAGGTTGCAAGCGGCCGGGTATGAATAATTACCCCTTACCCTCAAACAACTGTAATTGCCGGTTACCGGTTAATACTAACCCAATATTAACCCATAGCCGTTTAGCCATATGAACGCACACGTACGTAAACTTTCTGCGGGTGGTGTTTTAGTTACCCTTGGTATAATTTTTGGCGATATAGGTACTTCGCCATTGTACACTTTACAAACTATTTTAAAAGAAGGCGGCCGGGCAGATGAATTTATGGTGCTGGGCGCTATCTCCTGTGTTTTTTGGACGCTAACACTGCAAACCACTTTTAAATATATCTTTATTACCCTGCAGGCAGATAACCGTGGCGAAGGCGGTATATTTTCCCTTTTTGCCCTGGTAAGGCGCTACGGCAAATGGCTGGCTATCCCGGCCATCATTGGCGCAGGTACTTTATTGGCTGATGGTATCATCACGCCACCCATATCGGTAACTTCCGCTATCGAAGGATTGGGACTTGTACCGGCGTTATCTCATGTCATTATTCCCGGCAGCACTGTAATACTGGTTATTGTGATCATCATCATTATACTGCTGTTCTTTTTTCAGCAGTTTGGCACAAATGTAGTAGGCGCGGCCTTTGGGCCTATTATGCTGGTTTGGTTTCTGATGCTGGGCGGATTGGGTGCTGCGCAGATAGCACAATACCCTGCCATATTTAAGGCATTTAACCCCGTATACGCGTTCGACTTGCTGGTAGAGCATCCCAACGGATTTTGGTTGTTAGGTGCCGTGTTCCTGTGTACAACAGGTGCCGAGGCCTTATATTCCGACCTGGGCCACTGCGGGCGCAAAAATATCCAGGTAAGCTGGATATTTGTTAAGGTTACTTTGCTGCTAAATTACCTTGGCCAGGGCGCCTGGGTATTAATGCAGGCCAACCCCAATATCGTGAATAACGTAAACCCGTTCTTCGCTATTGTGCCACATGGCTTTATCATCCCGGCGGTTATTGTGGCCACATTGGCCACCATTATAGCCAGCCAGGCGCTTATCAGTGGATCGTTCACTTTAATAAGCGAGGCCGTGAGCATGAACTTTTGGCCGCGCATTACCGTGAAATACCCCTCCAACATCCGCGGGCAAATATATATCCCCAGCATTAACTGGTTGCTGTGCATCGGCTGTATACTGGTAAGTCTATACTTTAAAACATCCGAGGCCATGACAGCTGCCTACGGTTTCTCTATCACCATAGCCATGCTGATGACCACCATATTAATGTATTATTTT
>CBFGNE010000569.1:0-3534 GCA_965649995.1 uncultured Mucilaginibacter sp. | reverse complement strand
ATGAGTAATGTGGCTTTAAGGGTACCTTGTCGAAAAAAATGTTCCAACCATTTTGCGATTCCAGGTCGCGCTTGCCTTCTGTGAGTATAAACTGCGGATCGATATTTGCGATGATTTCGCCGTAAATGCCTTTTGTTCCTAACTGTACGCTTCTGAACAAAGGTTTTTTGTTATCAAGGTTAAGTACTAACCGCGCTTTACTATTAACCCCGCACGGCCATGTTACCGTAACCAGCATTTTTTCGCGTATAACACTAACGCCTGCGCTCGTGTTAAAATCTTTCGCCCCGGCAGCAATATCCTGTGCTTGAGCACGCGCAATCGGGAATAAAAAAAGTAAAACAAGATTTAGAATAGTTGGCCTTAAAGCTCTCATAAAAAACATCAGATGGGTGAGTAAGATAGCTAAACACTCATCCTTGCGGCAAATTTTTATTTCGTCATAACGTATCTATTTTTGGTTAATTTGAATTATCGCCGGGAGAAACCCGTGGCCATTTCACGGCCCTCTTTCCCCTGCCTCATAAACGCACCCGGCGACATCCCCGTTTGCGCTTTGAACACGGTATTAAAAGTGGTTTTAGAGCTAAACCCAGCACTGTAGGCAATGCCCAGGATATTGAGGTGTTTGTATTTATCCGACAGCATAATTTGCTTGGCTTCTTCTACCCGGTAAGCGTTCACAAACTGGAAAAAGTTTAAGCCGATCTTCTCGTTAAGCAGAAAGGAAAGATCATGCACTGATACACCCATAGCTTCGGCCAATTGGGGCAAGCTGAGTTCGTTATCAAGGTAGAGCTTTTCGCCCGTCATCAGGCTTTCCAGTTTGGTGCGCATTTGTTGGGCCTGCTCATCGGCAAGGCGTTGTTTAACGGGTTTTAGCTGTGCATCAACCTCAATAATTACTTCGTTAATGGCCTTCAATTCCGATATCTCGAAGGGGAAGATCTCCTTCTGCGCCAGCGAATAGTAAAAAATTGCCAGTCCTCCAAGCAAGTAGCCGGCAGCAATAACAACCGGTGATATTTGTAGCCCTAAAAAAATGGATGCGAAGAACAAAACCAGCATGCCGCCAATGCTCAACAACAGGTATTTAAGCCACTTAAGGTTTGCGGGGACGGTATCCGAAGCGATAAGCAACAAATGCTTTTGATGCCTCCGCAAAGTATTAAACGCCAGCAGCCAATACACCAGTAACTGCACATTTATCGACCAGCGCACCAAAAAGCCAATCGCAAAGTTCACCTTCGGCGGCAAGCTAAAACGCCCGCCTATCAACTGGTGATCAGGAAAATACAGAACCGGCACCATATACAAAAAGAAGATGGTAAAAGGAATAAAATGCAGGTAATCGGTCCCCTTAAACTTGCTTCCGGGCGTAGTAAACTGCATAATGCTGAGGTATAGCGCCGGTGCCAGGGCAAAGCGCGACAGCTCGTTAAAACCGATGATACGGGGGTACACCTTGTCCAGCCCGGCATCGTACAACACCACATTGCATACCATACAGCCTACCGACGCAAAAAAAAGCCCCAGCCAGCGGTTGGCTACTACATTCACCTTACCCGGGTTAAACCAGGCAACAAAAGCCATCAGGAAAAAGCAGTTGCAGATGATGATGTGTAAAATAAGTTCGGTGCTCATGCCATAAAATTACTTATTAATTTGAAAATGTGCCGATTTGAGGATTTGAAAATAAGATCCCGCATTTTCAAATTACCACTTTTTCAAATCTTCAAATTGAAAACCTATCTTTACCTCAGAAAAATTACCGCCGCTGTTACTTAACAAACCAAACAGGCATATTACATTGCCTGGAATTGTATAACACGAAGCCATCCAAAGGGCTGCCTTTAAACCACCGACAACCAGGTGGGGTGAATTTCTTTTGTTATATAATTAAACCCAAAACAATGTTTTTTATTGAAACCGAACGGTTAAAACTGATACCGCTAACACATCAGCAGCTTTTACTTTTACAGGAAAGCCGCGAAAAAATGGAGAAATCTATGGGGCTTACCCCATCTAATATGCTTGTAGACCAGATATGGCAGGATGAACTTGCCGACGCCATCGAGAACTGGTGCATCCCAAAAACATTGGCCAATCCTGATAACTGGATCTGGTACAGCATTTGGGAAGCAGTGCGCAAAGATACCAACACCAGCATAGGCGGCTTCGGTATGGGTTGGCCGGATGAAAAGGGCGAAAGCATCACCGGCTATTCTATCGACCGCAATGAACAGGGCAAAGGTTATGGCACCGAGGGCCTAACGCGCATCTGCGAATGGGGTTTTGAAAACCCGGATGTAAAAGTGATCTGGGCCAGCACGGACGATTGGAACGCGCCCTCTAAACGGATACTGGTAAAAGCCGGGTTTGTTGAAAACGGCGTAAGAGACAACCGCCCGGCATTTTATCTGCGGAGACCTTAGTTGAGTCCTTAAGCATCCTGCCTGCAAAGCGGGGTGCTTATTTACTACATGAAACTGGGTTGCTGGACGAAAAGTCTATCTACAATTGGGCGTTTCTTTCCACTTGTCGAGGTAAGCTTTTATCAGGCTTTCGGCCTTATTTAATTCATCGGGTGACAAATAACTTTTTATTAAAACCCGGGCGGTGGTGACCCGTTGCCGTAGATCATATTCTGCCGCGAGCATTGCCCATAAGTAAGCGTTCACATTCGCCTCATCAGCGTCTGATCCAAAATAATTTACAGCTAATGGCCCCATCGCGTTAGGTTGTTTCTGCTCGGCAGCCAACTTAAGCCAATGGCGCGCGGTGGAATCGTGCGAATCGGCACCGTTATACATTAATGAAAATCCGACGGCAAACTGCGCAAGGCAGTTGCCTTTTTCGGCGTAGGGTTTTAATTTAATAAGGGCTTCGTTAAAATTTTTAGCGTCAAAGGCCATCAGTCCTTTATCAAAATTGCTGTCCTGCCCAAAGCTTTTAAAACCTGTTACGAGTACCAGTACAAGGAGAGCTAACTTTTTACTTAACATATTCTACAGGTTCTATCCAGTTACCATCATCCTTAATAATGCCGATGAGTTCATCCAGCGCGTTGGCAGAGTTGATGTTTTTCTTCACGGCTTCTTTGCCGCGGTAAAGCGTTACCTTATCTGTTCCCGAACCTACGTAACCATAATCGGCATCGGCCATTTCGCCGGGGCCGTTTACTATGCAGCCCATGATGCCAATTTTGAGCCCTTTTAGGTGGCTGGTGCGGCTGCGGATCATCTGCGTGGTGATCATCAGATCGAACAGCGTACGCCCGCAGCTGGGGCAGCTGATGTATTCTGTTTTGGAAATACGCGAACGGGTGGCCTGCAATATCCCAAAGGCGGTTGAGGTGATAACCGAAGTTTCTATCTGCGGGGCATCAATCCATACGCCGTCGCCAAAGCCATCAACTAATAAAGCACCGAGATCGGTAGCGGCGTATAGCTGTAAATTAGATGTGAGATTTGAGATATGAGATATGAGACCAGAGCTATCTTCGAACTTTCCGACTTACGGACTTTCCGACTC
>CBFGNE010000568.1:0-3534 GCA_965649995.1 uncultured Mucilaginibacter sp. | reverse complement strand
GGAGATGTTTGTTGGTGTGGGCGCATCTCGTGTTCGCGACTTGTTCCGCCAGGCAAAAGATAAAGCACCGTGTATCATTTTTATTGATGAGATTGATGCCATTGGCCGCGCCCGTGGCAAAAATAATATTGTAGGCGGTAACGATGAGCGCGAGAACACGCTGAACCAATTACTGGTAGAGATGGATGGTTTTGGTACCGACAGCGGTATCATTATCCTTGCAGCTACCAACCGCCCGGATGTATTGGATTCCGCTTTATTACGCCCGGGGCGTTTCGACAGGCAGGTATCTATTGATAAACCCGACCTGGTTGGCCGCGAGCAGATATTTAAGGTACACTTAAAACCCGTAAAACTGGCAGATGGTGTTGATGCGAAAAAACTATCTGCACAAACCCCTGGTTTTGCGGGTGCCGAAATAGCCAACGTTTGTAATGAGGCTGCTTTGATAGCTGCCCGTAAAAACAAAGAAGCGGTGGATATGCAGGATTTTCAGGATGCTATTGACCGTGTGATTGGTGGTTTGGAGAAAAAGAATAAGATCATCTCTCCGGAAGAAAAACGCATTGTGGCTTACCACGAAGCCGGCCACGCTATTGCAGGCTGGTTTTTAGAGCATGCCGATCCGTTGGTGAAGGTATCTATCGTTCCGCGTGGTGTTGCAGCTTTAGGCTATGCCCAATACCTGCCAAAAGAGCAATTTTTATACACTACCGAGCAATTGCTTGATGGAATGTGTATGACATTAGGCGGCCGTGTTGCCGAGGATATCACTTTCGGTAAAATATCTACTGGGGCCCAAAACGATTTAGAGCGTATTACCAAACTGGCTTATGCCATGGTTACCATTTACGGCATGAACGAAAAAGTTGGTAACGTGTCTTTCAATGATCAGCAGGGCGAGTACCAGTTTAACAGGCCGTATTCAGAAAAAACATCTGAGTTGATTGATAATGAAGTACGCAACCAAATCTCCGAAGTTTACGCACGTACCAAAGCTTTACTGATAGACAAACGCGAAGGTTTAGAGAAGCTGGCCAACAAACTGATTGAAAAAGAAATATTATTTCAGTCGGACCTGGAAGAACTGTTAGGCAAACGCCCCTTTGATAACCGTACCACTTACGATGAGTTTGTAAACGGCGAAGGCGAAAGCAACCAGGAGCCTGTTGCGCAGAACCTTGTTCACGAAGGCGTTAGCGACCATTCCGGTACTTTCGGCAGAAACCCCGGCGAAACCGATACAACGGCAAAGGATTAAGTAAGTAATTTAACAGAAAGCTTAAAGCAGAAAGGATAAGCACAGCCTTTTAGCTTTAAGCTTTTTTGCTTTTAACTACATTATGAGGGATATCACTACATCAAAAGAAAAGCTGCTAAAAAAAGTGCGCAAGGCGCTTTTGGAAAAGCGAGATAACCCTTATCCCAACCTGGAAGACCTGCCCATGTATCCGCCTAACGAAGAATTGCTTGAGGTAGTTTTTGCAGAGCAGTTTACCGCCGTAAATGGGCAGTTTGTTTTTTGCGAAGACGAGGTACAATTTATAGAGAACCTGCTGGAACTTGCCGAAGAACGCAAATGGCATAAAATATACTGTTGGGAACCCGCCCTGCAGCAGGTGCTAAACACTTACGAATATCCTTTTTTTGAAACCGATAAAGATTTTGAGCAGGCAGAAGTAGGCTTTACCCTTTGCGAAGCGTTAATTGCCCGCAATGGCAGCATCATGCTCTCTAACGGCAATGCGGCGGGCCGCAGGCTAAGTATCTATCCGCCTGTCCACATCGTACTGGCTTATACTTCACAGTTGGTTTTAGACCTTAAAGACGGATTTAAACTTATCAAAGAAAAATATGGCAGCCAACTGCCATCGATGATTACCACCGTAACCGGGCCAAGCCGTACCGCCGACATTGAAAAGACCTTGGTTTTAGGCGCCCACGGCCCCAAAGAGCTGTTCGTTTTTTTGCTGGACGGGTAACAGGGAAAAGAAGCAAGACTATTAGACTCAAGAATCAAGAGGACAGCCACCAACGTGATTGCTCCCGTCTTGATTCCTATTTTTTGACTCTCCTCTTTTGTCTTTAATTCACTCCAGCTTCAAATCCTCAAGCGGGCATTCTTCAAGTACCACCCGCTCGCTTAACTTATGGTTATAGCTCCACTTAATTAAGCGGATGCAGCCATCGGCAATTTCTATCCCGGTAATATCACCATCATCAAAACAGCAACAGCCAGTGTTAAAATAAGTATCAAGGTACCCGTTAAAATCTGGCTGGGTGTTGCCCTGCAGGTGCAGTTCGGTTATCTTTTTTTCCAGCTCAGCTGTTTTTAGAGTGTCACCTGCCTTTTTAGCATCATCCAGGCTGATGTATAAACTTTCCAGTTGTGTTAACGAGCGGAATACCGGCTGGTGCGTATGCCCGGTTATCAACAGCATGTTTTTGCGCTCGCTGCTCCATTCGTACATAATGCGGTTATGATCGGTTTTTAGCTGGTTGTTAAAGGCCGGTGTATTCGGGTTTATGCTAAGGAAACCCTGTAAAGGCCCCCAAATATCAGAAACAAACCATTTGCTAAACCAGTTGCCATCGCTTTGCAGGTCGCCCTGGTGCCCGTGCGTCATAAAAATGGAAAAAGGTTGCTGCTTAACAATAGTTTGCAGCACCGCCCCTTCGTACACCCGTATAATCTTACCGTATATCTGCGCCAAACTTACCATTGCCAATGGGTCGTTGCCCCAATACAGGTCGTGGTTGCCAAATATTTTTATAAACCTGTCGGCATCTATAAACAGCTTTTCTCTTTCAAAGGTGGCTTTGTTATGCTTTTTTACAGTGAGGAAAATGTTTTCCCAAAGCTCTTCGCTATCGCCAAGATTTATATATGTAAATAGCTCTGTATAGTAATAATCGAGTGCTGCGAGGTAATTTTTTTCAGCTTTAGCAAACATATCAGCACCATCGCGTGCGCCTTTGTGCTGATCGGAAAGGATAATGAATTTACCGGTTTGTGCATTAAACGGAATAACCAGTCCCTTTTTGCCCGGTTTATTCACAATACTTTTGTATAAAGCGTTTAGGGCTTTGTAAACGCGCCGTTTATCCGGCCGGGACGAGTACTTATCGGCCAGGCGGACCACCGGCTTGTACAAAAGCTGCTGTAAAAATTGGCGCATGGCTGGTAAACGCGCAAACGGCCTAAATTGTTGCAGGTAGATGCAGGGTCTTTATGATGCCGGTTGCGGTTTGATTTTTTGGAAGGAGGTTGGGGGCATATGCCCCCGTACCCGTTTCCTTCCATCCCTAATTTCCCCCGAAGTAGAGATTAACTTTCAACGTTCATTTGAGCCTGAACGTTTTTACACTTTTTCCTCAGCCTTGGGTTTAAATCTGTCGGCTTCGGCACAATCAACTAATTATCTGATATGTCAAAGTAAGGCACAAATCAGTTGCGATAAAAGAAGCAGAACACCCAAATAAATTGCGGTTTTAGCGGTATAAAATACCGTGAAAACACGGGGTGCATTAACG
>CBFGNE010000567.1:0-3546 GCA_965649995.1 uncultured Mucilaginibacter sp. | reverse complement strand
GCACGCATGTTGGTTAACTGCTTGCCTTTGGTTAAGTTAATAACCAAATCATTATCGCGGATGTGCTCGCCTAAAACCTGTCCTTCGTAAACATCAGTTCCCGGGTCGATGTGGAAACGGCCCCTGTCCTGTAATTTATCAATAGCGAAAGCGGTGGTTTTACCGGTATCCATAGATACCAATACACCGTTTAAGCGGCCTGGGATCTGGCCTTTCCATGGTTCGTATGCTTTAAAGCGGTGGGCCATAATAGCCTCGCCACCGGTTGCGGTTAATACGTTGTTACGTAAGCCGATGATGCCACGCGCAGGGATATCAAACTCTAAGTGCTGTAAGTCGCCTTTTGGCTCCATAACCAACAGGTCGCCTTTGCGCTGTGTAACCAGTTCAATAACTTTACCTGCAACTTCGCCCGGTACATCAACAATCAGGGTTTCAACCGGCTCGCATTTAACACCATCAATTTCTTTGATGATAACCTGCGGCTGGCCAACCTGCAATTCGTAACCTTCGCGGCGCATGGTTTCAATCAATACAGATAAATGGAGGATACCACGGCCATAAACCAGGTAAGAATCCGGCGACTCGGTTTCAACAACCTTAAGTGCCAGGTTTTTTTCCATCTCTTTGTATAAACGATCGCGCAGGTGGCGTGATGTTACAAACTTGCCTTCTTTACCAAAAAACGGTGAAGTGTTAATGGTGAACAACATGTTCATGGTAGGCTCGTCAATTTTTATAACGGCCAGTTGTTCCGGTTTGTCAAAATCGGCAATGGTATCGCCAATGTCAAAACCTTCAATACCAACAACCGCGCAAATATCGCCGCTGCTAACCGAAGTTGCTTTTACTTTACCCAATCCTTCGAAAGTGTAAAGTTCTTTGATACGTGATTTTTGGATACTGCCATCGCGTTTTACCAACGATACCGGCATGTTTTCTTTAATAGTACCACGGGCAACGCGACCAATGGCTATACGACCTACGAAAGATGAGTAATCTAACGAGGTGATCTGCATTTGCAGGGTACCTTCTTCTATAGGAGCAGGAGGGATGTTCTCTAAAATAGCATCCATCAACGGGAAAATATCCTCGGTAGGTTTTTTCCAGTCGGTGCTCATCCAGCCTTGTTTAGATGAACCGTAGATAACCGGGAAATCCAGTTGATCTTCAGTAGCCTCAAGGTTAAAGAATAGTTCAAAGATCTGTTCGTAAACTTCCTCAGGGCGGCAGTTTTCTTTATCCACTTTGTTTACAACCACAATTGGTTTTAAGCCTAAAGCCAAAGCCTTTTGGGTTACAAAGCGGGTTTGAGGCATAGCGCCTTCAAATGCATCGCATAATAATAAAACGCCATCAGCCATTTTCAATACACGCTCCACCTCACCGCCAAAGTCGGCGTGACCAGGGGTATCGATGATGTTGATCTTAACATCTTTATACATAACCGAAACGTTTTTCGATACGATGGTGATACCACGCTCGCGCTCCAGGTCATTGTTGTCTAAGATCAGTTCGCCTGTTTCTTGTCCGTCACGGAAGATGGCGCAGCTGTGTAAAATTTTGTCAACCAATGTGGTTTTACCGTGGTCAACGTGTGCGATGATCGCTATATTTCTTATTTTTTGCATGAAAATGCCCTTCTAAATTTGGCGCAAAGATACGCTTAAATATTGGGATTTGAAAGGGCAGGGTGGTTTTTACAATTGTTTGATGGAGAGAGTGGTGGATGTGCAGATGTGCGGGTATGCAAATGTGCAGGTGAATGGTTTTTTGGAAAGGAGGATAATGGGATAATACTTTGTTATTCCCGTCGAGCTGAGGGAATGTAAGAGGAAAGGGGGACGAGGAACTATCTCTTGAGAAAGCGAAAAGTATTCTGCGGGTGCAATTCGACAATTCAAACTGCTAAACTGTAAACCGCCTCCTGCAAACTGAATTCATGGCGTTGCCTGCAGCCCGCGCTATCCGTTCCAAGTCCGCACTTCGCTGCGCTGCGTTTACGGGCTTTCCACTGCTATCGCTAACGCAGGGTTGCGTAAAACCAAAACCCACTCAATCACGGCCTATGCACCGCACATGCGGCGAAAACGCCCGTGCGGGCATAAATTAAATAATCAGCAACCCTTCGTAAAAACCTACTAAACGACACAGCCATGTGCGAAACCGGCGATGCAAAAAAACCCTTAATCGGTGAAATCACCCCCTGATCGGTGTAATCCCAAACTATATCTTCAACACTGCCTGCAAAGCGCCGCCATACCCCACGCCGGAGTTGCGCCCCATAAAAGTATAAAAACCGTTGCCGAATAACGAAAAACGGCGGCTGAAGGTGTGGCCTACGTTAATGGCCCCTTTGGTAAATGCAAAATCGCGGTTTACGCTTAGGTTTTGGCTGAAAGATTTATTTGAGCTGGAGGAGTTTTGTCCGCCCACCTCAAAACTTATTTGGTTTTTTTTATTAATTGGGATACCCAGCAGGGCCGAGTACAGGATAACATTTGGGCCCTGTGTATCAAAGTAGCGGCGGTAACCTGCCTCTACGTTAAAATAGCAACCCCGTAAAAAGTTTTTGTTAAAGCTGCCGGTGTACATGAATTTAACCTCGGAGCCGAAGGTGCCGTACCCAAGGTCGAGCACATCCTCATCATGTTTATAAAGCGGCGCTATGCCCGATACCTGTACCGAGAAATAAGCCTTGTAATCGAAATTAACAAGCGCGTAGCTTAAGCCTGCCTGCAAATCGCCAAAGCCAAAGCTCTCCTGGTAAGTGGTACCGGCGCTGGTTGTAAACTGGCTTTGCTGGTTGGGCGCTAAAACGTTTACAATAAGGTCCAGCCGGCGGGTTATGCCATAACCTAAATACAAGCCGTATGCGTAGCTGGTAAACTGGCTGTTGCCTGCCGGTTTTACCTTTTTGCCGCTGGAATTGTACACATCCTTAGATGTATAATAATTAAACGATGGTACAACAATATTGCGGTACTTGCCAATAGGCCAGCCTGCAAATGCTTGCTGCCGGGCCGTGCCGATGATAACCAGTAGTAAACAAATTATGTAAATTCTTTTCATAGGTCTCTGGTGTTTATGGCATCCTGAAATCTTCTTTCAGCCAGTAGTATTGGAATGTAAAGTAGGTAAAATTTACTTCGTGCGCTTTATCGGCCACCACAAAATATTCGTTATTGGTGTTGGCAAATTTATTGAACATGCCAAAGCTGCAACGCGGCGGGCAAAATTCATCAAGCAAGCCAATGCCCATCAATACTTTGCTTTTTACTTTATCGGCAAAGTTTTGCGGGTCGTAATAATCCCAAACGGCCAGCAGTTTTTCTTTAGTAAAGCCAGGGTGCTTTTTTACATAGTCATGAAAAACCAGGGTTGGCCAGGTATCTACCGGGTACGAACTGCCAATGGCGTACGAATTGTGCATATCGGCATACAACGGCACCTGAAAGGTACACAGCTATATACGCTTATCCATAGCGGCTACAAACACAGCCAATGCACCGCCCTGGCTACCACCCGCCACTACGATCTTTTCGG
>CBFGNE010000566.1:0-3547 GCA_965649995.1 uncultured Mucilaginibacter sp. | reverse complement strand
TGATATAAACCTATTTTTCATTTTAAATAGTATTTGAAAATATTTGACGTCAGCCAAAAAGCTAATCGCAGTTTTAATTAGTTATTCAAAATAAAACCACCATTGGGCTGTATTGCTACATCGATAGCACCACCTTTTTTCACTTCTGTTTTTTTCAAAGAAGTAATTTGGTTGATGTCGTCATTATAAAAACTTACGGTTTTCCCTGAAAGCATAGGAAGTGCGAGTTTAATTTTAATAGCGGTTTTTCCTGCATTTACACCTGCTACATACCATTTATCCTGGTGCCGCCGTGCTATTACGGTATACTTACCCGGGTAACCGTCAATATAAACCGTCTCGTCCCAGGTGGTGGGCACTTGTTTTATAAACTCTAACTCAAATGCAGGTGCATCGGTAAGGTTGTTTGGGGTAAGGGCAAACATTTGCACGGGGTTTTGAAACAAAACCGCCGTAGCTAATTGGAAGCCGTCGGTTGTTAAGCGTTTATTGCGCCCTGTGTTACTTTTTACCAGGTATTTATTAAAAAAAACTCCCCCAAACTCCATGGATCCAACCGCATTACGAATAAAAGGATGCAAAGTGGCATTGTATGCCTCGTTGTCTCTAACATTTTGAGAGAAGATCAACATCTCTGAGGCAAGCACCGCCTCGCTTCCTATAAAGTTCGGGTACATTCTTTCCCAACCCCGTGGTAGGGTGGCGCCGTGGAAATCAATCATCAACCCATAATCGTTAGCATCAGATAAAATATCTTCGTATAAGCGTACGGTTTCCTGTTTATCCCCACCAAAAAAGTCTACTTTAAGTCCCTTTACGCCAATTTCCCGAAGCCATTTCATCTCCTTTTTTCGCTCAATGGACGAATTCATCTTGTTTCGGGGACCTTGCGGGGCATCGTTTGCAGTACCATTAGAGTTATACCATAAAAGCACATCTACGCCTTTAGAATTTGCGTATTTGATTAGTTCCACCATTTTTACTTTGCCAATATTGGTGTCCCATAAGGCATCTATTAAAATGTAGTTGAATTTAAGCGATGAAGCCAGGTCTATATATTTTACCTGGTCTTCGTAATTCATGCTGTTGTCTTGCCATACAATCCAACTCCAAACGGATTTGCCATATTTATAATCCCTTGAGGGTTCGTAAAGGGGCGCTACCAAATCAAAGGGAATGGTTGTTTCTACTATAGGGCTAAGGTTGTCACCCACGGTAATTGTTCGCCATGGTGTAACTCCGGGTAAGGAGAGCGCAGCACCGGTACTCCCAAAACCATTGTTTTGTTTTGGATTAGGGTACTCTACGGTATACACGCCTTCTGCCGAATAGTTGCTTAAATGCGATGCGCAGTACAAACTGCTCACCCCTGTTTCGGAAACCAGTACCCAGCCATTGCTGCCAACATGGAAAAGTCCCGGAAAAATGTAACCCTCATTGTTGTGGGTAGGCTTACTCATTGGCGCATCCGCTTCGTAAGGCGATTCATAACTTGGCGCTGAGCGGGCAAAACCTGTCATGGGGCTCATCATTTCCGAAAGAAATGTTGTGGTAAACGAAGGGAATTTAAACCCTGTAGCTTCTTTTTCAACTACGCACGATAGTTTGCTACCCCATGAAGGCAACTCGTAACGAAAAGCGATGTTGTTATTACTTACCTGGAATACAATTGTCAAACTCTTTTGGGAGGCATTTGCAAACGTACAGGTTAGCCTGTTGGCGTTATAATGGATATTCGATTTCTTTATTTTAGGTTCGGAATAGTTGTTTTCCACAATGTCATCCGCTTTGCTCAGGTATTTCATGCCGGTAGTGAAGTCGCCCTCATTAGTGACAAGGCCTAAAGGCGAGTTTTCTAACATGCTCTTTCCTTTGTAAGCAACCCCGTACACAAGCTTACCGTCGTTTACGTTAACGATTACTTTTAAATGTTTATCAGGGCTGGATATCGTCAGTTCCTGTGAAGATGCATCAAGTGTTATCAAAATTGAAACAACACAGGCTAACCATGTGAAACGGTATTTCATAAAAATAATAGTTGAAATTGGCTTAATTTAAAACTTTGAGATCCAGATTGCCCGTTTTACCGCTGCTTAATTTTTAAAAAGCAGTGATGCAAAACCATGGAGGCTACGGCGCCATGTTTGCCATTCGTGAGCAGTTCCCGGCGATTCGTAAGAAGTAAATTTAATACCTTGTTTATCCAACATTGTGCGGAATGCACCTATTGAACCCGGGAATGGATTGGGTTCTTTTGTGCCCCAACTCAGGAATAGCACCTTTAGCTGTTTGTTTACTCTGGCGCCGTCTTTAAATTTTCCGTCGAGGAAAGTGTTTGGATCAATAACATCTGCGCTCGGGTAATTTGGTGTGCCACTAAAACCGCCTATAGCCGAGAATTTATCCAGATTGTTCATGATGATTCGCATGGTTTGATTTGCCCCCATAGAAAGGCCGGCTATCGCCCGATGCTCGCGATTGGCGATAGTGCGGAACTTGGCATCAATCATCGGTATAATTTCGTTAATAACCACTTCTTCAAAAATGGATACGGGGCGGGCGATATTATCCGGCGCACCATTTGATGGTTTGTTTGCGTAGCCATTATCCATAACAACAATCATGGGTACAGCCTTTTTATCTGCAATTAGGTTATCAAGTATCAGGTTTGCTTTGCCTTGGGTGGCCCAACCTGTTTCATCTTCAAAGCTGCCGTGCTGAAGGTACAATACCGGGTAACGGGTTTTAGTGTTTTCGTTATATCCCGTCGGTGTATAAACAAAGCAGCGCCTCCACAAATTAGTCAACTTCGAGAAATAAATGTTCTCGCTCACCAAACCGTGCGGCACATCCTTTAGCGCATAAAAACCCTGGTCATTAGCGGGAATCTCAATTCCGCTGCCCCAACGGCCGGCGCCATAAAAGTAAAGGCTACCCGGATCGGGAACAGATGCCCCATCGACGTTAAGCTGATAGTAATGAAAACCTTCATCCTGAGGGAGCGATTCGCCCGTCCAAACGCCTTTTTCATCCTTTGTTAGGCCGTACTTTTTACCTCCTAAATCTAATTGCACTTTTGTTGCCTGCGGTGCAGAAATGCTTGCCCTTACCCGGGCTTCGCTGTTTACCTGCGGGTATTGCTTGCCCGGCTGGTTGGTTGATGCCGGTTTAAAATCTTCAGCAACCGAAACCTTGTTCGATTGCGCCAAGCTGTAGCTACCGCTAAAGGCGGTAACTATCAGCATCATGGCTATTTTGTAAGATGGAACTTTTTTCACGTTTTTAATTTTGTGATCTGATCGCCGTTAATTACAATGCTAATTTTATAATGCGGTGGGGCTATTTGTTAAACAACATAGGCGCAAGTTCGTGCAGACTTCGGCGCCATGTCAAAAACTCGTGGGCGGTATTTTCGGACACATACGAAACAGCATTATAGCCAGCATCTGTTAGAGTCGCTGCGGCTTTTTTTACACCGGTTGGGTTTTCTTTACTTCCGCAGCTGATAAAAATAAGTTTTGGTTTTGCTTTGCCGGCTATTTCTGCA